>JAIXTZ010000316.1 GCA_027483745.1 Lysobacteraceae bacterium | reverse complement strand
TGGCGCCGTCCTCGGCGGTGATCGCTTCGTGGCCGAGCTTCTCGACGATGCGCTTCATGCTGACGAGCTGCGACGGCGAGTCGTCGACGATCAGGATACGTGCCATGGAAATCTCCGGTGAGTCGGCGGCGATTGTAAGCGCGGTTCGGCTCGCTTGGGCAAGACCGGGGTCACGGTGCGCGAACCCCGCCCGGACGCCGGGTTCGAGCGTATCCGCCTGGCCTAGAGCCTCACCAGCGTTCGGCCGCGGGAGCCGCCGGCCAGCATGTCGGCGAAGACCACCGGCAGGCCGTCGAGCCCCACTTCGCGGGTGGCGATTTCGGCCAGACAGGCGGGCTTCCAGTCCGACGAAAGGCGGCGCCACACCTCGTCGCGGAGGTCCCGGGCGGTGCCGGCCGAGGCCACGCCGACCAGCGATACGCCTCGGATGATGAAGGGCATGACCGTGGTGGCCAGATCGTGCGTTGCCGCAAGGCCCGCCGTGGCGACGTTGCCGTAGGGCGCCGTCTGCGCGAGCAGGGCGTGCAGCATGGGGCCGCCGACGTTGTCGAGGCCGCCGCCGAAGCGGGCGGTGTCCATCGGACGGCTGGTCGAAAGCGCCTCGCGGCCCAGCACGTCGGCCGCGCCCAGCGAACGCAGCCAATCGGCCTGGTCGGCCTTGCCGCTGACGGCATGCACGGTGTAGCCCGCTTTGGTGAAGATCGCGATGGCAAGGCTGCCGACGCCGCCGGTCGCGCCGGTGACGGCGAGCGGACCGAGGTCGGGCGACTGTCGGTTGTCCTGCATGCGCAGCAAGGCGAGGCCGGCCGTGAAGCCCGCGGTGCCGAGCGTCATCGATTCGCGCAGGTCGAGGCCGGTGGGCAAGGGAATCGCCCAGCGGGATTCGAGGCGAGCATAGGCGGAGTAGCCGCCGTCGCGGGTTTCCGAGAGCCCGCAGCCGGTGCACAACACCGCGTCGCCTTCCTTGAAGGCCGGGTCGCGGCTCTGCACGACATGGCCGGCAACGTCGATGCCGCCCACGAGCGGAAACTGGCGAAGGATCTTGCCCTGGCCGGTGCCAGCGAGCGCGTCTTTGTAGTTGACCGACGAGTAGGCGGTTTGGATGACGACTTCGCCGGGAGAGAGCGCATCAAGGCCAATTGATTCGATGCCGCTGCGGTAGCCGGCAGCGTCGCTGTGGATGCGGAAGGTAGGGAACGTAGCGGGGATGGTCATCCTGGGTACCGGGTGGTGGCGTGCAGGCGTAGGGTTTAGCCCGCGGCGCGGAGGAATGCTTCGGCCAGCGCGTCGGGCGAGCGCCGAAGGAGGGTGGCATTGATCTGCAGGGCGAAGGGGCTCGCGCCCGAGGGCGGAATGCCGAGGTGGATGCTCTCTGCGGCGAGCCGCTCGACGAACCTCGCGGCATCGACCTTTGGGGAATCCATCAGGACGCGACTGGTGCCGCGCGGCGGCCGGGTGATGCGGAAGCGTCCCGTCGCCTCGAGCCGACGGAAAATCGTGTCTGCAACCGCCCAGGCGCGCGCGTAATCGGCCTCGTAGGTCGGCAGGAAACGCGGCACCGGCGCAAGGCTTGGCCATGCGGCAGGCAGGGCACCGCCGAAGCGTCGGCGCTCATGGAACAGGCCTTCGAGGTGCTCGCGCGAGCCGGCGAGGATGGCTCCGGTAGCGGCGTTGAAGTGCTTCCACAGCGAGACGTACACGGTGTCGAACAGCGCGGCGTGTTCGATCACGCGCCGGCCGGTGTGCTGCGGCAGGTTGAACATGCGCGCGCCATCGAGGTGCATCCGGATGCCGTGGTCGCGTGCGAAGCGGCTGATCTTCGCCAACTCGTCAGGATCGACGAACTCGTGTCCGTGCCGACGCACCGGGTCTTCGATGACGATCACGCCGACGCGGTTTTCCACCCGCCCCGTGGCGGAGCGCTCCACCCAAGCCTCGATCTCGTCCAGCGTCAGCGTGGCACGACCCTCCGCGAGCGGAACGAGGTTCAAGCCGCTGAGGACTTCCGCGCAGTCGCCGCTGTCGTTGAACAGGTGGCTGTCGGCCTGCACCAGCACCCGGCGATCATCGCCGGCGAGGCGACGCACGGCGAGATGGTTGGCCAAGGTACCGGTCGGCACGAATATCGCCGTCTCTTTGCCGAGGCGCTTGGCGAAGTCCGCTTCAAGGCCTTCGACGAAGCCCCCAAGCGAGTAGCTGTCCGGCGTGAGTGTGTCGCCCTGCACGGCCTCCTCGAGCAGGTGTGCGTACTCCTGCGGGTTGAGGCCCAGACCGTCGTGGTTGAGATCGATGCGGGTGAACAGGCGTGTGCTGGCCGACCCGGGTGCGTTCGCCGCAGGGCTCGCCGACAGGGCACCGGCGGCTGCGGCGAGGCTGCCAGCGGCGAGGAATGCACGACGATCCATGGATTCTCCTGCACGGGACGCGGGTGCGCCGGAAACGACGAGGGCGCCCGAAGGCGCCCCCGAAGTATCGCCGATGGACAGGCGTCAGTTGACCTTGTGGATCGCCCGCTTGTGCACGGCCATCGCGGCGTCGTGCACGGCCTCGCTCATCGACGGATGGGCGTGGCAGATGCGCGCGAGGTCGTCGGCGCTGCCCTTGAACTCCATCGTCAGCACGCCTTCGTGCACCAGCTCCGAGACGTTGGCGCCGACGAGGTGCAGGCCGAGCACGG
>JAIXTZ010000336.1 GCA_027483745.1 Lysobacteraceae bacterium | reverse complement strand
TCGCGACGATGCCGCACATGGGAATCTCCTTGGGGTTTCGAAAGCGCAAAAAGGAGAAGGCCCGCGCTGTTGCCAGGCGGGCCTTCGGGGTTCGGGGTTCGATGTGCTGAACGCGCCTAGCGCCGCGGCCGCCTTTCGGCGTTGCGGTTATTGGCGTTATTGCGGTTGAGCGCAAGCGTCAGCATGGGCTGACGCTAACCCGGCCCCTCGGCCTTGCGCAAGCCCCCGGCGGCCTTCCGCCGACGACGCCCAGTGCCGCCTGCGCTAGGCTGGGGCCATGCCCGAGTCCCGTAGTGTCCTGAGTTTCGCGCGAGGCCCGTTCCAACCGCACGGCGACATCACCTATTGGACCGAGGACCAGCTGCTGCGTTACGTCGCGCGCGGCCCCTTCAACGAGGAAGCCTTCATCGCCCTGGCCGAGGCGTCCCGGCGTCTGCATGACGCCCTGCCCTTCCACCGGCCGTTCGGGCACATCACCGAGGTGCAGGGCAGCGCGCTCGCCACGCCGGAAGCCATGGCGACCTTCGAAGACTTCCTCACCGGCATGGCACGGCGGGGCAACAACGGCGTCGCCGTGGCCATGGTGATGGCGCCCGAGGTCGAAGGCCGCCTTCTGATGGCGCCGCGGTTCGAGCAGGCCTACGAGAAACTGGGGCTCCCCTTCCGATGCTTCGAGAGCGTCGCGGAAGCATCGGCTTGGCTTCTGCCCCTGCTGCAGGCCTCACCCACGCCCGGACGGTGACGCGGCGCGACGACTCAGCGCGCGGCGTGCCCGGCCCACACGCGCTCGATCACTTCGGCGAACAGCGCCGGTAGCGCCTCGAGCTCGTCGAGGCGGACGCCCTCGTCGATCTTGTGGATGCTCGCGTTGCCCGGCCCCAGTTCGACGCACTCGGCGCCGAGCGGCGCGATGAAGCGGGCATCGGAGGTGCCGCCCTTGGTGTTCTCGTCCGGCGTGATCCCGCAGCGGGCCTGGATGGCCGCGCGCGCGGCACGGCGCAGCACGCCTTCATCGCAGTGGAAGGGCTCGCCGGAGCGGCGCCAGCGGCAGGCGGCATCGACGCCGTGCTTCGCGAGGATCGCCTCGAACTCCGCCACCAGCGCATCACTCGTCCAGTTCGGGTTGAATCGGAAGTTCGCCACGAACTGCAGCGCGCCCGGGATGACGTTGTCCGCGCCGGTGCCTGCCGTGATGTTCGACACTTGGAAGCTGGTGGGCGGGAAGCTGGCATAGCCCTCGTCCCAGCGACGCACGCAGAGCTCGGCGAGTGCCGGAGCCAGCGCGTGGATCGGGTTCAGCGCCTTCTCGGGATAGGCCACGTGGCCCTGCACGCCGCGCACGTCGACGGACACCGACAGCGAGCCCCGGCGCCCGACGCGCAGCACGTCGCCGAGGCGTTCACTCGACGAGGGCTCACCGGTGATGCAGTAGTCGATGCGTTGGCCGATGGCGCGGAAGTGCTCGGCCACCTTGCGAACGCCGTCGATCGAAGGGCCTTCCTCATCGGACGTCAGCAGCACGGCCAGCGTTCCGGGGTGGCTAGGGTTCGCGGCAACCAGCTGTTCCATCGCCACGACGAAGGCGGCGACGCTGCCCTTCATGTCGGCAGCACCTCGGCCATGCAGCACGCCGTCGCGCACCGTCGGCACGAAGGGATCGGAGGCCCACGCCTCGCGCGGGCCCGGCGGCACGACGTCGGTGTGGCCGAGCAGCACGACGACCGGACTGCCCTGCCCGCGCGTGGCCCAGAGGTTCTTCACGTCGCCGAAGTCGAGGGACGCGCAGCGGAAGCCCAGCGGCGCAAGCCGCGAGGCGACAAGGGCTTGGCAACCGGCATCTTCCGGTGTGACCGAAGGGCGTGCGATCAGGTCCTTAGCGAGGGTGACCACCGGCGATTCCGTGCGCTTCACTTCTTCACCCCGAAGCGCGCCTTGTAGGCGTTGTCGGTGAAGCCCACCGAGACCACGCCGTCCGCCGTCACCAGCACCGGCCGCTTGACCAGCGTCGGATGCTCCTTGAGCAGCAGAAACCACTCCGGGTCGCTGCCCGGCGCCTTGCGCGCATCGGGCAGCTGCCGCCACGTGGTGCTGGCCTTGTTGATCAGCTTGTCCCAACCGCCGAGCTGCATGGCCCAGGCCTTCAGCGTCTCGGGCGGCTGCCGGTCGGTGCGCAGGTCGACGAAAGCGTACGGCACGTCGAAACGCTCGAGCCAGTTCCGCGCCTTCTTGCAGCTGTCGCAGGCCGTCAGACCGTAGACGATGTTCGCGGGGGTGGTGCTCATTCCGCGTGGCCGCTGCGCAGCAGTTCGTTGATGGAGGTCTTGCTGCGGGTCTTGGCATCGACCTGCTTGACGATCACCGCCGCGTACAGCGAGTACTTGCCGTCGGCCGAGGGCAGCTGGCCGGAGACGACGACGCTGCCCGCCGGCACGCGCCCGTAGCTGATCTCCCCGGTCATGCGGTTGTAGATGCGGGTGCTTTGCCCGATGAAGACGCCCATGCCGATCACGCTACAACGATAAACGAAGAAGAATTCCACCACTTCCGAGCGGGCGCCGATGAAGCAGTCGTCCTCGATGATCGTCGGGCTGGCCTGCAGCGGCTCCAGCACGCCGCCGATGCCGGCGCCGCCGGAGAGATGGCAGCGCGCACCGACCTGGGCGCAGCTGCCCACCGTCGCCCAGGTGTCGACCATCGTGCCGGCGCCGACGTGGGCACCGATGTTGACGAAGCTCGGCATCAGCACCACGTCCTTGCCGATGTGCGCACCGCGGCGCACCACGGCGCCCGGCACCACGCGCGCGCCGACCTCGCGGAAATCGGCCGCGTCGAAGCCCTCGAAGCGCAGCGGTACCTTGTCCCAGAACGGCGCCGGCTCGGCCTCGACCAGGCGCATATCGTTGCAGCGGAAGTAGAGCAGCACCGCCTTCTTCAGCCACTCGTTGACCCGCCACGTGCCGTCGCTGTTCGGCTCGGCGACACGCGCCTTGCCCGATTCCAGCGCCGCGACGACGGCCTCGACCATCTCGCGTAACGAACCTTCGATCTCGGCCTCCGACAGCGAGGCGCGGCGTTCGAAGGCCGATTCGATGATCGGCTGAAGGTCAGCGAGGACGGGGGTCTTGCGACGGGGCATGCGGACGGTCTCCTTCAAGGCAGGCGGTGAGCGCCGAAGTCAGGCGCTCGATCTGGGCGGTGTCGGCGAGCGCGTGGTCGTGCTCGTCGGAAATGAGGAACAGGTCTTCGGCACGCTCGCCGAAGGTGGCGATGCGGGCGTCGTGGACGCGCAGGCGCTGCTCGCGCAGCACGCGGGCGATGTCGGCCAGCAGGCCGGGGCGGTCGGTGCCGATCAGCACGAGCTGCGTGCGCGCGCCATCGCCCATGTCGCGCACTTCGACGCGCGGCGAGACGCGGAAATGCTTGAGCGC
>JAIXTZ010000317.1 GCA_027483745.1 Lysobacteraceae bacterium | reverse complement strand
GTGAAGTCGGAGACCGGCTGCAGCGCCGGGTCGTTGCGGTCGAACATCAGCGCGCCGTCGATCCAGACCTTCTCGGCCTTGGCGTAGACGCTGAAGGGGTTCTGGTTCCACAGCACCACGTCGCCCATCTTGCCGCGCTCGAGCGTGCCCACCTGCTCCTCGATGCCGAGCGTGCGTGCGGCGTTCTCGGTGATCCAGCGCACCGCGTGCTCGGGTGCGATGTCGATGCCGGCGCGACGGCCGACGCCGATGACCTTGCCGGCTTCCTGGTTGAGGCGTTGGATGCCTTCCGGCGAATCCGAATGCACCACGGCGCAGCCGCGGCCCTCGTTCGCGCGGTCGACGATCAGGATGTTCTCCTGCACCGCGTCGTAGGCCTCGGCCTTGAAGCCCCACCAGTCGGCCCAGAGCGCGCCGCAGGTGCCGGCCTCGGCAAGACGGTCGGCGATCTTGTAGGCCTCGACGCCGTGGTGGAACGCAGCCACCTTGAAATCGAACTCCTCGGCGAGGTCGAGCATGATCGCCATCTCGTCGGCGCGGTAGCAGTGGATCTGCACCTGGATCTCGCCGTTGATGGCGCCAGCCAGCGTCTCGAGGCGCAGGTCCTGCGTCGGCGGCTCCTCGCCCTCGAGTTTCTCGAGGTACTCGCGCGCTTCGATGAAGGCGTTGCGGTAGCCCGCGACGTTGCCCATGCGCGTCATCGGCGCGGAACCGCGGCCGCCGTAGACCCGCTTCGGATTCTCGCCACAGGCCATCTTCAGGCTCCACGGCGCACCGGGGAATTTCATTTCCTGATACGTCTCGCCCGGCACGTTCTTCAGCACCACGCCGCGGCCGCCGATCAGGTTGGCGCTGCCGGGCAGGATCAGCATCGAAGTCACGCCGCCGGCGAGCGCCGTGCCGAAGCCCGGGTCCTGCGGCCACACGCCGTGCTCGGCCCAGACCTGCGAGGTCACCGGGCTGGTCATTTCGTTGCCATCGTTGTGGGCGTCGAGGCCCGGCGACGGGTACACGCCGAGGTGCGAGTGCACGTCGATGAGTCCCGGCGTGATCCACTTGCCGGTGCCGTCGACCACCGTCGCGCCGCGCGGCGCGTCGAGCCCGGTACCGACGCGCGCGACCTTGCCGTCGCGCAACAGCACGTCGGCCGATTCGAGGCGCGTGCCGTCGCCCACCAGCACGGTGGCGTTGCGGATCAGGGTGTCCGGGGCAGCGACGCGTTCGTAGGTGCTGGGGTACGGGTCATCCTTCAGCACGGTGACCCGGGCGTCGGCGGCGTGTCCGAGGCCGAGCGCGAGGGCGGCGGCGAGGGCGGTGGTTCGGAGGTCAAGCGGTCGCATCGCGGGCTCCAGCGAGGGAAGGCGACACCCTAGCCCGCGCCCCCGACCCGTCAACTAGGCCGAAGGTCATGGTCGGCTGACGAGGCGACCGCCGGCGCGTGGCAAAATCGGCGGGCGAACGAGAAGAGAAGGACACCCATGAAAGACAAGAATGAAATCGTCTCCAACTGGCTGCCGCGCTACACCGGCGTGCCCTTGGAGGAGTTCGGCCCCCACGTGCTGCTGACCAACTTCGGCGGCTACCTCGACGTGTTCTCGCGCCTCACCGGCGCTGAGATCGTCGGCCGCGACCGGCCGATGCCGAGCGCGACCTTCGACGGCATCACGATGATCAATTTCGGCATGGGCAGCGCCAATGCCGCGACGGTGATGGACCTGCTCAGCGCCGTGTCGCCGAAGGCCGTGCTGTTCCTCGGCAAGTGCGGTGGCTTGAAGCGCAAGAACCAGCTCGGCGACCTCGTGCTGCCGATCGCGGCGATCCGCGGCGAGGGCACGAGCAACGACTACCTGCCGCCGGAGGTGCCGGCGCTGCCGGCGTTCGCCCTGCAGCGCGCGGTCTCGACGATGATCCGCGACCTCGAGCACGACTACTGGACGGGCACGGTCTACACGACCAACCGCCGCGTCTGGGAGCACGACGAGGGCTTCAAGGAATACCTGCGCAAGCTGCGCTGCATGGCCATCGACATGGAGACGGCCACCGTGTTCGCCGCCGGCTTCGCCAACAGCATTCCGTCCGGCGCGCTGCTGCTGGTGTCCGACCAGCCGATGATCCCGGAGGGCGTGAAGACCGAGGCCTCGGACAAGGTGGTCAGCGCGAACTTCGTCGAGCGCCACATCCAGATCGGCATCGAGGCGCTGAAGCTGGTGCGTCGCCACGGGAAGTCGGTGAAGCACCTGCGCTTCGACTGAAGCGCGGCGGGCGGGGCGGCCAAGCCGCCCCGTCGTTCACCAGATGAAGCGGACGTTGAGGACTTCGGCGCTGGCGTTGTCGGCGCCCATGCGCACCGTGCACTCAAGGTCCTGCACCGTCTGGCTGGCGAGGCCGGCATCGACGGTGATTTTTGCTGTCAGGAGCTGGCTGCCGCGGCCGTCGTCCTTCATCGAGGCGGCGAGGGCCTCGAGGTCCATCGTGAAGGGCTTTCCGGCCAGCTGCACGCGCACCTGCGCGTCGCAAGCCTGCGACGCGACATCCGCCGGGGTGGCCGTGCCACCGCAGCCTGCCAGCAGCCCGAGGGCCAGGGTCGGGATCATCCACCACGTTCCACGCTTCATCGCCGTCTCCATGCCGCCGCGTCGGGTCTTTTACCGACTGTTCGGGGCGTCACCCTTCTGTTTAGCGCAAAGACTCTACACGCGCCATGAATGGGCGACCTCGCGACGCGCCGGCGGGTCGGCGTTGACGTGGATTGACGATGATCCGGCCGGCCCGGGATCGGGCGGAGCCGCCACTCAGTAGCGCGGCACCGAGCCGTCGACGTCGGTCGACCAGGCGTCGATGCCGCCCTCGACGTTGTAGACCTGCGTGAAGCCAAGGCCGCGGAAATGCTCGGCGGCCTGCCGGCTGCTGTTGCCGTGGTGGCAGAGGAAGGCCAGCTTCGTGTCCTTCGGCAGCGCCGCGAGGTCGTCGTGCGAGTCCTCGTCGAGCACCGCGTGCGAATGCGGAAAGGTCGCCAGCGCGCGGGCCTGCGGCGGGCGCACGTCGATGACGGTGAACTCGGCGAGACGGGCCGCGAGGTCCTTCACCGAGAGCGGACGGACCGTGGCCGGGGCATTCGGATTGGTGATCGACAGGCCGGCGCCGCGGACGCCGTTGTCCACCCAGTCGATCGCGATGCCATTGGCGCGCGGCGCGCTGGCGAGGTCGAAGTGCACCGTGATGCCGTTCGCCGTGGCGCTGATTTCCTGCCCGGTGGCTGGCTTCAGCTCGAAGCGGCTGTTGAACTTGGCGTCCACCGCCATGTGCAGCGCGAGGCCTTCGCCCTGGTCAGCCATGGCCTTGCGGATCTGCGCGGCGGCCTCGTCGGTGATCGTGATCGTCGGCGGCGTGCGGTCGGGCGCGGCGCCGCCGAGCAGGGCGTGCAGCTCGCCGGAGTTCATCATCTGCTCGATGATATCCGAGCCGCCGATCAGCTCACCCTTCACGTAGAGCTGCGGGATGGTCGGCCACTGGCCGAACACCTTGATGCCCTCGCGGATCTCCGGGTCCTGCAGGACGTCCACATGCGCGTACTCGGCGACGATGCCGGAGACGATGCCCGAGGCCTTCATCGAGAAGCCGCACTGCGGACGCTGCGGGCTGCCCTTCATGAACAGCACGACCTCGTGCGAGGACAGGATCGATTCGATGCGGGCGCGGGTGTCGGCGGAGAGGCTCATGGCGGGCGGGAAGTCGAAACGGGAAGGGCGGCATTGTACGCCGCCCCTCCGCCGCCCCCGGGTGAACGGGGGACGCGCCTGCGGCCTCAGGCCGCCGTGCGGATGGCGATGCCCTTGAACTGCCGCAGCATCGCCGCGGCCGCGTCGCGGCCGTCGCGCACCGCCGTCACCACGAGGTCGGCGCCGCGCAGGGCGTCGCCGCCGGCCCAGAGCTTCGGCATCGAGGTCTGGTAGGGCGAGGCGCCACCGCTGAGGATCAGGCCGCTGTCGGCGAGGCGCACGCCGTGCTCGGCCAGCCAGGCCGGCGGGCTGGCGCGGTAGCCGAAGGCGAGGATCACGACGTCCGCGGCCAGCGTCTCCGATTCGCCTTCGACGATCGAGAAGGCCCCGCGGCCCGCGGCTTCCGTGCGGGCCACGCGCAGCGCCTGCACGCGGCCTTCGCCTTCGATGGCCAGCGGCGCGCGATGGAACAGGAACTCGACGCCCTCGTCGCGGGCGTTCTTCACCTCGCGGCGTGAGCCCGGCATCGATTCGGCGTCGCGCCGGTAGACGCAGCTGACCTCCGCCGCGCCGAGGCGACGCGCGGTGCGCACGCAGTCCATGGCCGTGTCGCCGCCACCGAGCACGCGCACGCGCTTGCCCTTGAGGTCCAGCATCGCGGCATCGTCGGCATCGAGCGTGCGACCGAGCACGCGCCGCGCGTTGGCGATCAGGAAGGGCAGGGCCGGCAGCACGCCGGGCAGCGATTGCCCGGGCAGGCGGGCATCGACGGGCGTGGTGGCCCCGGTGCCGACGAACACCGCGTCGTGCTCGGCCATGAGCCGGCCGAACTCGATATCGCGGCCCACGTCGGTGGCGAGTTGGAAGCGCACGCCCATGCCTTCGAGCACCTGCCGGCGCGTGGCGATCACCGACTTCTCGAGCTTGAAGGGCGGGATGCCGAAGGTGAGCAGGCCGCCGATCTCGTCATGACGGTCGTAGACAGTGACGCCCACGCCGGCGCGCACCAGCCGGTCGGCGCAAGCGAGGCCGGCCGGCCCGGCGCCGACGACGGCCACGCGCTCCTTGCGCGGTTTCACCCGCGAGAGGTCGGGGCGCCAGCCCTGCTTGAAGGCCTCGTCGACGAGGTACTTCTCGATGCTGCCGATGGTCACGGCGTCGAAGCCGGTCTCCAGCGTGCAGGCGCCCTCGCACAGGCGGTCCTGCGGGCAGACGCGGCCGCAGATCTCTGGCAGCGGGTTGGTTTCGTGCGCCAGCGTGGCGGCTTCGAACAGCCGGCCCTGCCGCACCAGTTCCAGCCACTGCGGGATGGCGTTGCCCACCGGGCAGCCGTTGCTGCAATACGGGTTGCCGCAGTCGAGGCAGCGCCCGGCCTGGGCCTTGGCTTCCGCCGGTTCGAACTTGCCGTAGATCTCGACGTCGAGGCCCAGCCGCGTGGCGACGGCCAGCTCCTTCGGCATCTGCCGGGGCAGGTCGAGGAAGTCGAATTGCGCGCGTGGCATCAGGCGGCCCTCTTCAATGCGGCGACCAGCGAATCGAGGCTCGCGGCCTTCGGCTTCACCAGCCAGAACTTGCCGATCACCTCGCGGAAATCCTCCAGCAACTCGCGCGCCTGCGCGCTGCCGGCCAGCTGCGCGTGGGTGCGCAGCAGGTTCCGCAGGTGCTGCAGGTGGTTCTCCATCGATTCGGCTTCGAGGCGATGGATGTCCACGAGCTCGTGGTTGTAGCGGTCGACGAAACCGCGGTCGATGTCGAGCACGTAGGCGAATCCGCCGGTCATGCCAGCGCCGAAGTTCAGGCCGGTGCGGCCGAGCACGAGCACCTGGCCGCCGGTCATGTACTCGCAGCCGTGGTCGCCGATGCCTTCGATCACCGTGGTGGCGCCGGAGTTGCGCACGCCGAAACGCTCGCCGCCGCGGCCCACGGCGTAAAGCTCGCCGCCGGTCGCGCCATACAGCGCGGCGTTCCCAAGAATGGTCGCGTGCTGCGCGGTGTAGCGGTGACCGGCGGGCGGCGCGATGACGATGCGGCCGCCGGCCATGCCCTTGCCGACGCCATCATTGGCTTCGCCATGCAGGTGCAAGTGCACGCCCTTCGCATTGAACGCGCCGAAGCTCTGGCCCGCGCTGCCGTGGCAGTGCAGTTCCAGCGTGCCGGGCGGCGCGGCGTCGCCGAAGGTCTTCGCCAGCGCACCGGCGAGGCCGGCGCCGAGGCTGCGGTCCTGCGTGTCGATGCGCACCTCGCGACGAACGCTGCGGCCGGCCTTCAGTTCCGGGAAGGCTTCGTCGAGCAGCTGCTGGGCGAGCGGGCTGGGCGGCGCGGCAATCGGCGGCGCGGCGCGGTGCGAGGCCGGGCCCGGCAGCAATGCACTCGCCTTCAGGCGCGACAGGTCGAGAAGCTGCTGGCGGTGCGGCACGTCCTCGCGCTCGACCAGCAGGTCGGCGCGGCCGATCAATTCCTCCAGCGAGCGCGCCCCGAGGGCGGCCATGTGCCGGCGCACGTCCTCGACGAGATACGTGAAGTAGGCGATGACGCGCTCGGGCAGGCCCTTGAAGTGCTGCGCGCGTAGCCGCGGCTCCTGCGTGGCGACGCCGGTGGCGCAGGTGTTCAGGTGGCAGATGCGCAGGTACTTGCAGCCCAGCGCCATCATCGGAACGGTGCCGAAGCCGAAGCTGTCGGCGCCCATCAGCGTGGCCTTGATGACGTCGAGGCCGGTCTTCAGGCCGCCGTCGGTCTGAAGGCGAACGCGTTCGCGCAGGCCGTTGCGGCGCAGGGTCTCCTGCGCTTCCGCGAGGCCCAGCTCCCAGGGCGAGCCGGCGTAGCGGATCGAGCTGATCGGGCTGGCGCCGGTGCCGCCGTCATGCCCGGAAATGG
Organism: Lysobacteraceae bacterium; assembly: GCA_027483745.1. Next base: position 2,293 of record JAIXTZ010000317.1, on the reverse strand, counting down.
TGATGAAGTCCGCCTGCGCCTTCGCGACGCCGGCCGCGATCGTGCCGACGCCCGCGTGCGCGACCAGCTTGACCGAGATCAGCGCCTCGGGGTTGATCTGCTTGAGGTCGTAGATCAGCTGCGCGAGGTCTTCGATCGAGTAGATGTCGTGGTGCGGCGGCGGCGAGATCAGGCCGATGCCGGGCTTGGCATGGCGCAGCCGCGCGATCAGCGCGTCGACCTTGTGGCCGGGCAGCTGGCCGCCTTCACCGGGCTTGGCGCCTTGGGCCACTTTGATTTGCAGCACTTCGGCATTGACGAGGTAGTGCGGCGTGACGCCGAAGCGGCCAGATGCCACCTGCTTGATCTTGCTGCGGCGTTCGGTGCCGTAGCGCGCGGCGTCCTCGCCGCCTTCGCCGGAATTGCTTCGGCAGCCGAGGCGGTTCATCGCCGTGGCCAAGGCCTCGTGCGCCTCGGGCGACAGGGCGCCGAGGCTCATGCCCGCCGAATCGAAGCGCGAGAGGATCGCGCTCGCCGGCTCGACCTCATCGAGCGGCACGGCCGGGCCGAGGGGCTTCAGGGCGAACAGGTCGCGCAGGGCCGAGGGCGGACGATCGTCCACGGCGCGGCGGAAGGCGTCCCAGTCCTCGGGCGCTTCGCTCATCACCGCGCGCTGCAGGGCGATGACCACGTCCGGGTTGGCCATGTGGTACTCGCCACCGGGCCGGTACTGCATCAGGCCGCCGATCTCCAGCGGCGCGGCGTCGTCCGCGGCCAGCTCGGCGAATTCCCCGGCATCGGCGTCGAGTTCGGCGAAGCCGGCGCCACCGATGCGGCTCGGCGTGCCCGGGAAGCACAGCGCGACCACCTCGGGTGCCAAGCCCACGATCTCGAACAGGCGGGCGCCGCGGTAGCTCGACAGGCAGCTCACACCCATCTTCGACAGGATCTTCAACAGGCCCTTCTTCACGCCGCGGCGGAAACGACGGCCCGGTTCCTTCGCATCGCCTGGCAGGGTGAGCTGGCCGTGGCGCTGCATCGCGTGCAGGGTCTGGTAGGCGAGGTAGGGATAGACGAAGGTCGCGCCCACGCCAACGAGGCAGGCCACGTGGTGCGCGTCGCGCACCGTGCCGGTCTCGATGATCAGGTTGCAGGCGCAGCGCAGGCCGGCATCGACAAGGCCGTGGTGCACCGCGCCGGTGGCGAGCAGGGCGTGGATGGCGCGCGCACCGTCCGGCGGGTAGCGGTCGGAGAGCAGCAGCACCACCGCGCCGTTCTGGACAGCCGTGATGGCTTCGTCGCGCACGCGGCGGATCGCCGCCTCCATGCCCTCGCCCTCGCGGCAGTACAGGTGCAGCAGCGCGTGCTTCTCGGCGTAGTCGGGCAGGGCCAGCAGCTCGCGGAGCTTGCGCTGGCTCAGCAGCGGCGAATTCAGCTGCACCTGCCGCGCGTGTTCGGGCTTGGCCTCGAACACGTTCTTCTCCGCGCCGATCTGGGTGACCAGCGACATCACCACCGTTTCGCGCAGCGGGTCGATCGGCGGGTTGGTCACCTGCGCGAAGGCCTGGCGGAAGCTGTCGTAGAGCGAGCGCAGGCGCTGCGACATCGCCGGCAGCGGCGTGTCGTCGCCCATCGAGCCCACGGCCTCGCCTTCGGTCTCGGCCAGCACCTTCAAGATGCCGTCGCGCTCTTCGCGCGTGAGGCCGAAGCGGCGCTGGAAGCGCGCCAGCACGAGGTCGTCGAAGGGCTCGGCGGCGAGTGCCGGGTCGATCAGGTCGGAGACGAGGTAGCTGACGCCGTCCTTGAGCCAGCGCTTGAACGGGTGGCGTCCGGCGTTGATGCGATCGATGGCGCCGCTGTCGAGCACGCGGCCCGATTCGAGTTCCACGGCGATCATCTCGCCCGGCCCCAGGCGGCCCTTGGCGATGATCTGGTCCTCGGCGATGCGGAAGGCGCCGGCTTCGGACGCGATCACCAGCGCGTCGTCGGTGCGCGCCCAGCGCGCCGGGCGCAGGCCGTTGCGGTCGAGCAGGCAGCCGGCGTAGCGCCCGTCGTTGAACGAGACGGCGGCCGGGCCGTCCCACGGTTCGGTGTGCAGCGCGTAGTACTCGTAGAAGGCGGCGAGGTCGGGGTCGAGCGTGGAGAGCGTGTGCGCCGCCGGCGGGATCAGGATGCGCAGCGCGGCCAGCGCGTCAAAGCCGCCGGCCAGCATCACCTCGAGCATGTCGTCGAGGCTCTGCGAGTCCGAGCCGTGCTCGCCCACCAGCGGGCCCAGCGTGGCGAAGTCGAGGCCTTCGGCCTTCCACAGCGCGCG
>JAIXTZ010000200.1 GCA_027483745.1 Lysobacteraceae bacterium | reverse complement strand
CGCCCCGCGGGCGATGCGGCATGGTGCAGGGCCGCATCGGCGGAGGCGTTACGACGACGTCATGGCGACACCGCGCCGAGGCCGGCGTGGCATCCTTCGAGGCCTTTCCACCTTGGAATCCTCGCGCGATGGAGCTCTACGCCGGCAACACCTACCTGTGGACCAAGCTGCTGCACACGCTGTTCGTCATCGCGTGGATGGCCACGGTCTTCTACTTGCCGCGGATCCTCGTGAACATTGCGGAGGCAGGCTCGGAGCCCGCGGTCGTCGCGCGGCTGGTGCTGATGGGCAAGCGTCTTTACCGCTTCGGCCACGTGATGCTGGGCTTCGTATTCCTGTTCGGCTTCCTGCTGTGGTTCGGCCGCGTCATCGACGATTCGCTGTGGCCGCACATCACCGCCGGCCGCGGCTGGATGCACCTGAAGTTCCTGCTGGTGCTCGGCATCCTTGCCCACTTCATCGTCGCCGGCCGGATGGTGAAGGCCATCGAGAAGGGCGCCGCACCGAAGTCGGCGACGTGGCTGCGCTGGTTCAACGAGATCCCGGTCGTGTTGCTGCTCATGATCCTCGTACTGGTCTTCATCAAGCCGATCTGAGCGCCCGCTTCAGCACCCACCACGCGAACAACCCGCCAGTGAGGTACATCAGCAGCGAGTAGATGGCCGGCACCACCGCCGCGCCGGCCATCGACAGCACGTGCAGGGCGACGAAGATCGCCAGCGTGCCGTTGTGGATGCCGATTTCGAAGGCGATGGCGGTGGCCTGTGGCACGCCCAATCGCGCGGCTCGGCCCGCGGCGTAACCGGACAACAGGCTGACGAGGTTGAACAGCAGGGCGGCCATCCCGACCACGGCCGCGTAGGTCGCCAGCGTCTCCCATTCGAACACCACGGCGGCGCCGATCAGCACCACGAGGATCAGCGTCGAGGCGAGCCGGATCGGCTTGTCGAGTTTTTCGGCGATCACCGGCCGCCACGCGCGCAGGCTCATGCCGATCACCACGGGCAGGATCACCAGGACGCCGACCTCGATGATCTTCCGTGTCGGCGGCGGCACGGCCTGCTCGCTGGCCATCAGCCAAGCCAGGCCGAGCGTGACCCAGACGGGTAGGGTCACCAGCGCCAGCACGCTGTTGATGGCGGTCAGCGTGATGTTCAAGGCCACGTCGCCGCGCGCGAGGTGGGAGAACAGGTTGGCGGTCACGCCGCCGGGCGAGGCCGCCAGCAGCACGAGGCCGAGGCCGAGTTCCGGCGGCAGGCCGAAGCCGATCGCCAGCCCGAAGGCCACCGGCGGCAGCACCACCGTCTGCACGAGCAGCGCGACGATCACGGCTTTCGGCGCCGTGGCCACCCGCTTGAAGTCGGCTAGCGTCAGGTGCAAGCCGAGGCCGATCATCACGATGCCCAGCGCGATCGGCAGGAAGAGGCTGAAAATCGGGTTGTCGGCCATGGGGTCTCTGGTGCGGTGCGACAGGGCGGCTCAGGGAACGAGCACGAGTTTCCCAACACTCTGCCCGGACTCGATCCGCCGGTGTGCTTGCGCCGCGTCAACGAGCGCGAAGGCCTCGACGGGTGGCGGCACCAGCCGGCCGTCGGCGAATCGCTCGAGCAGCCAGAGCATGCCCTCGCGCAGGCGTGGCGCCTCTGCGGAGAGGAAACTCAGGTTCGCTGCCATGACGCTCCGGTTGCTCCTCGTCATCGCCAGCGGATTGAAGCGCGGCGTGCGCCACCAGTCCCAGGCCAGCTTTAGCCAGTTCACGCGGCCGTCCTTTGGCAGCATCGAGGCGAAGCCGTAGATCACCAGCTTGCCCATCGGAGCGAGGGCGTCGAAGCTGGCCTGCAGGGTCGAGACGCCGTTGGCGTCGAACACCGCGTGGAAGCCGTCCGGCGCGATCGATTTCGCCGCCGCGACCCAGTCGCCCGCCGATTTGTCGATCACGTGGGTCGCGCCGAGCGCCTTCGCCGCGTCGACCTTGTGCGCGGCGCCCACGACGCCGGTGGCTTCGACGCCCGCGAGCCGCGCGAGCTGCAGCAGGGCGCCGCCCACGCCGCCCGCGGCCGAATGCACCAGCCAGCGTTCGCCGGCGCGCGGGTACACCTGCTGGTGCGCCATGAACCACGCGGTGAGGAACACCGTGGGCAGCGCCGCGGCCTGCTCGCTCGAAAGCGAAGCCGGTGTCGCGAACACACGATCCGCCGGGAGGCAGATCGCGCTGGTGTAGCCGCCGAACAGGGTCACGCCGATCGCGCGGTCGCCGGGCTGCCAGCCCTCGACGCCGTCGCCGATGGCATCGACCACGCCGGCCACTTCGAAGCCGGGCGTGATCGGGTAGCCGTGCAGGCGTTTCGCGCTCTCGTACATGCCCATGCGGATGATGCCGTCGGCGTAATTGACGCCGCAGGCTTCGACGCGCAGGCGCACCTCCCCCGGTTTCGGCAGCGGATCGGGCGATTCGACGTGCCGCAGGGCGTCGTAACCGCCCGGGCGTTCGATGACGATCCGGCGCACGCGGGTCAGCTGCCCGCCGGCCGGCGCCAGCGCGCCACGCCCATCGCGATCGGCAGCGGAATCGCCAGCATCGCGATGAGCATCCACAGCGGGTGCGGCAACAGGCTGATGTTGATGGCGCACAGCACCACCATCAGCAGACCGAGGGCGATGCCGAGGCCCTTCCAGCGCGGCCGGGCGATCGTGGTGGCGACCAGAACGGCCACGGTGGTCGCGATGGCATAGGCCAGCACCACCCACGCTTTCGCCGCGAGCGGCATCGCTTCGACGAAGCCCGCCATCTGCGTCGCGTCCTTCGGGTCGATGCCCGTGGGCAGCGGCCAAACGGCGTGGCCCACGGCCTGTAGGCCGGCCACCGTCAGGCTCATCGCTACGGCACCGGCGAGGAACGCGAAAACGGCTCGCAGCATCGTGGTTCTCCCTCCCCAAGGAGCGCCCAGCCTGCGTCAGCCGGCCCCAAAAAGGAAACGGGCCCGAAGGCCCGTTCCCGTTTCGGCGATCGACGCGGCCGATCAGGCCGGACGCGTGCCGTCGCGACGCTGGCCGCCTTGGCGCTGGCTACCGCCGCCGCCGTCGCGGCGCGGGCCGCCGGCGTGGCCCTGCGGACGACCGCCGTCACGGCGCGCGCCATGGGCGTGGCCGTCGCGGCGCGGGGCGCCGGCATTGCCGCCGGCCGGACGCTCGCCGTCGCGACGCGGCGGACGCGGCCCCTGCGGACGACGCGCACGCTGCTGGCCGGCCGTCGCGTCGTCGTTGATGTCGTTGCCGTCGCGGAAGCTCCAGTCCGGCGGGAAGCCGTCGAGGCCGCGCACTTCCAGCGGGTCCTTCAGGATGCGCTGCACCTGTCGGAGCAGCTTGGCCTCGTCCTTCGACACCAGCGAGATCGCCTCGCCGGTGCAGCCGGCGCGACCGGTGCGGCCGATGCGGTGCACGTAGTCCTCGGGGACCATCGGCAGCTCGAAGTTGATGACGCGCGG
>JAIXTZ010000055.1 GCA_027483745.1 Lysobacteraceae bacterium | reverse complement strand
TCGCGGCCGTTCACCTCGTGCGGCGTGAACACCATCGGGATGGCGATCGACGCGCGGATGGCGTCGAACAGCGGCCCCTGCTGGAACCACACCTCGCGCTGCGTGGCGAGGTCGGTGGCGACGGCCACGTAGGGAATCGGCAGGTCTTCGATGCGGTGCTCGCCGACCAGGTCGCGAAGCGTGGCGATGACGCGGTCGCCGCGGATCAAACCCGACGCACCGAAGGTCACGTCGAGCAGGCGCAGCACGTCGTTGCGCTCGAGCCGGTCGGCCCAGTCGCGGTAGGCGGCCAGCTTGCCGGCGGCGTGGATGCCGCCGACCAGCGCGCCCATCGACGAGCCCGCGATCGCCGCGATCTCGAAGCCGCGGGCCTCCAGGGCTTCGATGACCCCGATATGCGCCAGGCCACGGGCGCCGCCGGCGCCGAGCACGAGGGCGACGCGCTTGCCGCGCGCCGCGGGTGAGAGCCCATCAGCCGTCATAGGCTGCCGCGGTGAGTTGCAGCAGGGTGCGGAGCTGCTCGCGCAACGGCGTCGGCTCGACCACCTCGGCGTCCGGCCCGTAGCGCAGGACGTCCATCAGCAGCTCCCGTGCGTTGCTGTAGGGCACGCGAAGCTCGTAGCGGCCGTCGGGAAGCAAGCGCCCCTCCTGCTTGGAATGCCAGTGCTCATCGGCGACCCAGCGCGCGGCCTTGGCGCTGAAGCGGATCGTCGCCCAAGCCTTCGGCGCACCGCTGAAAATGCCGTAGCTCGAGGCGAGGTGGGCGTCGAGCTCCGCATCGGGATGGTCGATCGCCGTCGCCTCGTCGATACGCGCATGGGCGATGCGGTCGACGGAAAAGCTTCGCAGGGCGTCGCGCTCGTGGTCGTAGGCGTCGAGGTACCAGTTGTCGCGGTAATGGGTGAGCCGCTGCGGCGAGACGTTGCGCTGCGTGCGCGTATTGGTGGAACGCGCGAGGTATTCGAAGCGCAGGCGACGGCGCTCGAGCACCGCGCCGGCGACCATGCGGAACGCGGCTTCGTCGACGCGCCGCGTGCCGCTGCCGATCACCCGCACGCGCTCGATCGGCCAGCGCTTCCCGCCCGCGTGCTGCTGGAGCAGGGAATCGATGCGGCCTTTCAGCGGCGCGATCGCGGCGGAAAGGATGCCGGGGCCCGTGCGGTCGAGCAGCTGCTGCGCGGCGGTCAGGGCGTGCAGCTCCTCGGAGCTGAGCCACAGCCCGGGCAGCTCGAAGCGCTCCGCTTCCTTCTCCAGATAGCGGAAGCTGGCCTCGCCGTCGGTGCTCTCCAGCGGCGCACCGAGCGCATCGCGAAGGAAGGCGATGTCGCGGTACAGCGTGGCGCGCGAGCAGCCGAGCTCGTCCATCAGGCGCTGCAGCGGCACCGGGAGTCGGGCCGCCTTGAGGCTGCGGTGCAAGGCGAGGATGCGTTCGTAGCGGTCCATCGGCAGCTCGGGCTCGACGCGGGAGGACTAGCATCGCAAAGCCGTCGGCTCGCCGCCATGGCCTTGTTGCATGGACGGGAGCAGCGCGTTCGCGGCGTCAGTGCCCCAGCAACTCGCCCGCACCTTGCGCCAGCAGGGCGTCGGCGACGCGTCGGCCCAGGCCTTCGGGATCAGCGGCGCTGCCCTTCGCTTCCGCCCGCACCAGGCGACCGTCGTTGGCATCGCCCACGGCACCGCGCAGCAGCAGCTTCTCGTTGAACAGCTCGGCAAAGCCGGCCACCGGCACGTGGCAGCTGCCGTGCAGGGCGCGGTTCATCGCCCGCTCGGCCTCCACGCAGACGCGCGTGGTGCCGTCATCCAGACCGCGCAGCAGGCGCGCGATATCGGCGTCACCCTCGCGGCATTCGATGGCGATGGCGCCCTGCGCGACGGCCGGCAGCAGGCGCGGCGGCGTCAGCCGCTCGCGGATGCGGGCGTCGAAACCCAGCCGCTGCAGGCCCGCGCAGGCGAGGATGATCGCGTCGTACTGCCCGGCATCGAGTTTCGCCAAGCGCGTGTTGACGTTGCCGCGCAGGTCGAGCAGTTCGAGGTCAGGCCGCAGCGCGCGCAGCTGGGCCTGCCGTCGCAGCGAGCTGGTACCGACACGCGCGCCGCGCGGCAGCGCATCGAGGGTGGCATGGGCGTTGCTGACGAAGGCATCGAACGGATCGGCGCGCTCGAGGATGGCGGCCAGCACGAACGGCCCATCGAGCTCCATCGGCACGTCCTTGAGCGAATGCACGGCCGCGTCGGCGCGGCCCTCGAGCATCGCGACCTCGAGCTCCTTCAGGAACAGCCCTTTGCCGCCGACGGCCGCCAGCGCACGATCGAGAATCTGGTCGCCGCGGGTGGTCATCGGCACCAATTGCACCTCGAGCCCGGGGTGCAGGGCGCGCAGGCGCGCGGCGACGTGTTCGGTTTGCCAGAGGGCGAGCGCACTCTCGCGCGTGGCCAGTCGGATCAGGGGCATGTCGGGTTCCGTGAGGGGCGCCGTCGTCGGCGCTACAGGTGTTTCAGCTCGTCGCGAAGCGCAGGCAGGCAGCGTCGGCTCACTTCG
>JAIXTZ010000285.1 GCA_027483745.1 Lysobacteraceae bacterium | reverse complement strand
GCCAACGGCAGCCTGCGCGTGCTCGTCGCCACCGACGTCGCCGCGCGCGGCATCGACATCGCCGGCCTGCCGATGGTGCTCAGCGCCGAGATCGCCTCGGACGCCGACCAGCACGTGCATCGCATCGGCCGCACCGGCCGCGCCGGCGAAACGGGGCTCGCGGTCAGCATCGTCACGCCGGCGGAAGCGCACTGGCGGCGCAGCATCGAAGCGGCCCGCGGCGCGCCGTTCCAGGAGCGCAGCCTGCGCCTTTCGACGCAGCGCCCGAAGCCCCAGCCCGCAGCCTTCCGCACGCTGCAGATCGACGCCGGCCGGCAGGACAAGCTGCGCCCCGGCGACGTGATGGGCGCATTGACCGGCGCCGCCGGCCTGCCTGCCGACGCCGTGGGCAAGATCAGCCTGTATCCGACGCGCTGCTACGTCGCGGTGGCGCGGGCGCAGGCCGAGAAGGCGCTGGCCAAGCTCCGCGAGCAAGGCATCAAGGGCCGGAAGCTGCGGGTGAAGGCCATCGGCTGAGTTCGGCGATGGCTAGACTGGGCGGATGAGCCCGACGCCCTCGCGAACCCTCGTCCTTCTCGCCCATCCGCGCCGCTCCGCCAGCCGCATCAACGCCGCGCTGCTGGACGGCCTCCGCGACCTTGACGGGGTCGCGGTGCACGATCTCTACCACGCCTACCCGGACGGCTTCATCGACGTCGCCGCCGAGCAGCAGCGCCTGCTGGCGCAAGACACCATCGTGCTGCAATTCCCGATCCAGTGGTACGCGATGCCCGCCCTGCTGAAGCATTGGTTCGACGAAGTGCTGCAATCGGGATGGGCCTACGGCCGCGACGGCAACGCGCTGGCGGGCAAAGGGCTGTTCGTCGCGGCCACCAGCGGCGGCGACCCGACCGGCTACGGCCGCCATGCGGCGCAGTTCACGCTCGCCGAGCTGTTCCGGCCCATCGAGGCCAGCGCGCGCTACTGCGGCATGCGCTGGTTGGGCCATGTGGCCTACGGCGCCAGCGAGCGCATCAACGCGCGCTTGCCCGAGTTCGCCATCGACTACAGGGCGCGGATCGCGGCGCTCGCCCGCGGCGACCACCACCCCGAACACGACAGCCGCTGAGGGCCGCCGCATGTTGCATGACGCGCTCATCTACCTCGCCGCTGCGGTCATCGCAGTGCCGCTGTTCAAGCGCCTCGGCCTCGGCGCGGTGCTCGGCTACCTGATCGCCGGCGTGCTGATCGGCCCCTCGGTGCTGCAGTGGATCGACGACCCCGAGACCGTGCTGGATTTCGCCGAATTCGGCGTGGTGCTGCTGCTCTTCCTCGTGGGTCTCGAGCTGAATCCGACCAAGCTCTGGACCCTGCGCGTCCCGATCTTCGGCATGGGTGGCCTGCAGGTGCTGCTGACCGCTGCGCTGGTTTTCGGTGCGGTGCTCGCCGTCGGCCAACCGTGGGTGATCGCACTGATCGTCGGCATCGCCGCCGTGCAGAGTTCCACCAGCGTCGCGCTCGCGGTCATGGGCGAGCGCGGCCTGCTGCCGACCGCGGGCGGGCGCAGCGCGCTGTCGGTGTCGCTGTTCCAGGACATCATGGTCATCCCGATCCTTCTGCTCGTGGCCTGGGTCGCACCGGCCGGCGCGTCCGAGGGCGCGGCGTTCTCGCCGCTCGCCGCCGCCGGACTCATCGTCGGCATGGTGGTGCTCGCGCGGTTCGCCATGCGGCCGCTGCTGCGCTTCATCGCCAACACCGGCCTGCGCGAGGTGTTCGTCGCCTTCGCCCTGCTGCTGGTGCTGGGCGCCGCCGTCGCCGCCGAGCACGTGGGCTTCTCCCCGGCGCTGGGCACCTTCCTCGCTGGCGTGCTGCTCGCCGAAAGCGAATACCGTCACGAGCTCAACATCGTCATCGAGCCCTTCAAGGGCCTGCTGCTCGGCCTGTTCTTCATCGCCGTCGGCATGAGCGTGCAGCTTTCCCTGTTCGTGGAGCAGCCGGTGCTGATCCTAGGCGCGACGCTGGCGCTCGTGGCGCTCAAGTTCACGCTGCTGCTGGGCATCGCGCGGGTGTTCCGCCTGTGCGGGCAGGACGGCGTGCTGTTCGCCACCGTGCTCTCGCAAGTGGGTGAATTCGCCTTCGTCATCCTCACCGCGGCGCGCGCCAACGGCAGCCTCCCGGCGGGCATCGCCGACGCGATGAACGCCATCGTCGCCGCCAGCATCCTCACCACGCCGCTGCTGTTCCTCGTGGTGTCGCGCGTCGTGATGCCGCGGATGAACCGCTCGGAGGCCCGCGAGGCCGACGCCATCGACGAGCGCAACGAGGTGATCGTCGCCGGCGTGGGCCGCTTCGGCCAGGTGGTGTCGCGCCTGCTGCTCGGGCGCGGCTACGGCGTCACCCTGATCGACCACGACCCCGAGCAGATCGAGCTGATGCGCCGGTTCGGCTTCCGCGCCTACTACGGCGACGCCGCGCGGCGCGACGTGCTCGAGTCGGCCGGCATCGAGGACGCACGCCTGCTCGTGCTCGCCTTCGACGATCCGGAGCGCGTGCAGGAGACCGCCCTGCTGGTGCGCGAGCGCTTCCCGCACGTGAAGATCATCGCCCGCGCACGGGGCCGCACCGAGGCCTTCGAGCTCGCCGAGCACGGCATTCCGTTCGAGCGCGAGACCTTCCGCTCGGCCGCGGCGGTCGGCGAACAGGCGCTCGTGGCGCTCGGCGAACATCCGCACGACGCGCACCGCGCCCAGCAGGCCTTCGTGCGCCACGATCTCGCCGTACTTCACGAAGCAGCAAAGGTGCGCGGTGACGGCCCGGCGCTGGTCAGCCTCGCCGAGCGCGGCCGCGCCGACCTCGCTCACCTGCTCAAGCGCGAAGGCCTGCCGGACGCGGAAGAGAGCGACGGTGACAGCGGGCCGGCGCGCGGCGACTGGCTGCGCTGAGGCCCGGAGGCGGTGCTAGGCTGGCCGACCGGGGAAAAACACGCAGGGAAGGCGATGACGGCGCAGTCGAGGCGATCAGCGGAGGGGCGATGGGCGCACGTGCTCGTGCTCGCCCTCGCCCTGCTCGCCTCGCTGCAGGCCCTCGCGACGGACCGGCCCCTGCAAGACCTCTTCCGCGACCATTGGACCACCCGCGAGGGCCTGCCCCACAACTCGATCAACGCGATCGCGCAGACCCCCGAAGGCTACCTGTGGTTCGCGACCTGGGAGGGTCTCGTTCGCTACAACGGCCATGAGTTCGCGGTGTTCGATCGCCGCGAGATCCCGGCCCTGGCCGACGCCGCACTCCGCGCCCTGCACGTCGACCCGGAGGGCCGCCTGGTGCTCGGCGGGGCCCGCGGTACGCTCGTCCGCCGCGAGCTCGACGGCGCGTGGCATTCACTCCCGCAGGCGCCCGTGATGGTGACCCACGTCGAGGGCGACGCCGACGGCGGCCTTTGGGTGGGTACTGAAACGTCGGGCGTCATGCGTGTCGACCCGATGGGCCGTCCAACCGTGCTGAAGCCCGACGGCGAAGCCGGCATCGGCAGCAGCTTCGGCCTCGCCGTCGATTCGCAGGGCCGCTGGTGGGCCGCCCACGCCGGCGGCCTGCAACAGGTCGTTGGCGACAGGCTGCGCCCCGCGAAGGCCAGCGGCCTCCCGGCCGGTCCGACGACGGCCATCGCGGTCGACGGCGACCGCCTGCTGGTCGGCACCGGCAGCGGCGTGCACGTGGCCGACACCCGCGCGGCAGAGCTGGCCTTCCAGCCGCTCGACCCGCAGCTCGTCGGCATCGGCATCAGCCGCCTGCTTCCGGATCGCCGCGACGGCCTGTGGATCGGCACGCTGAATGACGGCCTGATGCGTTGGACGGCGCAGGGCCTGGATCGCCTCGGCGTCGGCGCCGACCGCCCGAGCTCCCGCGTGCTCAGTCTGTTCATCGACCGCGAGGACAACCTCTGGGTTGGCACCAACGGCGGCCTGTTCCGCTTCACCGATGCGCCCTTTGCGAACACGGTTCGGCATCATGGACTGCCCGACGATTTCGTCCGCACCGTGCTCGCACGCGACGACGGCAGCGTGCTGATCGGCACGGCCCAGGGCTTGGCCGTTCATCGCGAAGACGGCAGCGTGCGGACACTCGGCGTCGGCACCGCGCTGGAGGGCGTGTCCGTGCTCAGCCTGGCCGATGCGGGCGAGGGGACGGTATGGGTGGGCACTTACGATGACGGCGCGATGCTCTGGGACGGGCAACGCGTGCTCGCCACCTTGAGCACCGCCGACGGGTTGCCGGCCAACGAAGTCCGCGCCCTGGCGGTCGAGGGTGACCGCCTCTGGCTGGGGACGACGCGCGGACTGGTCCGCTGGGCAGGCGGCGCGGTCCGCCTCTGGGACGAAACCGCGGGATTGCCCACCAACTTCGTCGTCGCCCTCCACCGTGGGGAGGAGGGGCGGCTCTGGGTCGGCACAGGCCTGGGGGCGGCCATCCTCGAGGGCGACACGCTGCGCGAGCTGGACCTGGGCGCCTTCGAGCAGGCGGAGTACGCCTTTGGCTTCCTCCACGACGCCACGCGCGACCACGTGTGGGTCGCCTCCGACCGTGGGCTACTGCGCTTCGACACCGAAGGCCGCCCGACCGGCGCGGTCGGCCTTGCGCAGGGCCTGCCCTACGAGAAGGTGTTCGGCCTGCTTCGCGATCCGAAGGACCAGCTCTGGGCCAGCAGCAACCGTGGGGTGCTTCGCCTCGATATGGAGCGTCTCAACGCCGTCGCCGACGGTGCGCGGCTCCCGCTCGACGTCGAACGCTTCACCGAAGCGGACGGCATGGCCAGCGCCCAGTGCAACGGCGGCTCGCAGCCGGTGGTCGCGATGGACCGCAACGGCCGCCACTGGTTCGCGACCGCCGTCGGCGCCGCGCGCGTCGATCCCGCCGACTTGGAGCGCTACACGCGCAATGCCCCGCCGGTGGTCATCGAATCCATCACCGCCGACGGCCAGAGCATCGACCCGGCGGCCGTGGTGGCCGTGCCGGGGGGCACTCGACGGATCGAGCTGCGCTACGCGGGCCTCGGCTTCGTCCTGTCGGAGCGTCTGCGTTACCGCTACCGGCTCGACCGTTTCGACAACGACTGGATCGAGCGCGGCGGCGAAACGCTCGCCGAGTACACCACGCTGCCGCCGGGCCGCTACACGTTCCGCGTCGAGGCGGCGCACCCGCGCGGCGATTGGGGGCAGAGTCGCGCGAGCGTCGTCATCGACGTGCCGCCGCTGTGGTGGCAACGCCCCCTCGTCGTGTGGACCGGCACGGTCGGCCTGCTTCTGGGCGTTGCCCTACTGCTGCGCTGGCGCCTGCATCGCCTCGCCGCCAACGAGCGCCATCTCGCCCGGCTGGTGGACGAACGAACGCTCGAGATCGAAGACCAGAAGGCCCGCCTGCGCCACCAGGCGGAGGAGTTCGCGCGGCAAGCGCGGGAGGACGCGCTCACCGGCATCGGCAACCGCCGCGCTTTCGACGAGTCGCTGTCGCGGGAGTTCGCCCGCGCGAAACGCACGGACGCCCCGCTGAGCATCGCGATCATCGACCTCGACCACTTCAAGCAGGTCAACGACCGGTTCAGCCACGCCGTCGGCGATATCGTCTTGAAGCGCGTGGCCGCGAGCCTGCAGGAGGCGTCGCGCGGCTTCGACGTGGTGGCGCGCTGGGGCGGCGAGGAATTCGCGCTGCTGCTGCCTGAAACCACGCTGGCCGCCGCACGGGCCACCTGCGAGCGGCTCCGCGAAGGCGTGATGGCCATCAACTTCGACGATATCGACCCGGCATTGCGGATCACCGCCAGCTTCGGCGTGGCCGAGGCGGCCGGGGCCGACACCCACCATCGCCTGCTGCTGCAAGCCGACGAAGCGCTGTACCGCGCCAAGGCCAACGGCCGCAATCGCGTGGAAGGCTGAGCCGGCGCCTCGCGCGCCGGCAGCAACGCTCAGTGCAGGCTCGGGTCCGGCCCGGCGGCGGCGGCCGCGGCGCGCTTCTTCTCGGCGTGCTCGGCGCGTTCGGCCTCCAGCATGGCCAACCATTCCTCGAGCGTGTGCCCGCCCTCGGCGGCTTCCTCCGCGGCGGCCTTCTCCAGCACCGGCGACATGCGCAGCGTGGTGCCGCGGCCTTCCGATTCACAGCGCGCCGCGGTGTGCTTGAGCATGGCGATCAGCAAGCCCGGGCTGTCGATGCCGTCCAGCGCGCGCCCGGCGACCACCATCACCCATTCCTCGCCATAGAGCCCACCGGCCGCCACCAAGGCGCCGGCATCGTCGACCAGCTGCGCATGCGCGACGAAGGGCGTGCCGGTGCCGCGTTTGCCGGAAGCGTTCGCGGCCTTCTTCTCGCGCTTCTTGCGGGCCGCGCGCTTGGCCTGGGAGTGCTGGGACATGCGGTCATCCTACAATGGCCCCATGCCCCACCTCGAACTCTCCCTGCGCTGCCGCGCCAAAGACGAGCCCTGGCTCGAGCGCGCGCTTACCGATCTCGGCGCGATGAGCGTCACCCTGCTCGACCCGCAGGCCGACACCACGAACGAGCAGGCCATCCTCGAGCCCGGCGTCGGCGAAACGCCGCTGTGGGCGGATTGCCTCGTGGTCGCGCTGTTCGATGAAGACGTGCCGCGCGAGCCGCTGCTGGCCGCGCTCGAATCGATCGATCCGCGGGCGGACCTCGCTTCGGCCTCGTTCCGCGTGGTCGACGACCAGGACTGGGTGCGCGCGTGGATGGACCAGTTCCAGCCGATGGCCTTCGGCACGCGCACGTGGATTGTGCCGTGGGATCACGAATTGCCCGAGGCCGCGAAGGCGGCGAACGCCGCCGTGGTGCGTCTTGATCCCGGCCTCGCCTTCGGCTCCGGCACGCACGCCACCACGGCGCTCTGCCTCGACTGGCTCGATGGCCTCGATCTGTCCGGCAAGACGGTGCTCGACTTCGGCTGCGGCAGCGGCATCCTCGCGCTCGCGGCGCTGAAGCTCGGCGCGGCGCGTGCGATGGGCGTGGACAACGACCCGCAGGCCATCCTCGCCACCACCGACAACGCGCTGCGCAACGGCGTGGCCGAGCGGATGGGCGTGCACCTGCCACCGGAGGAGCCGAAGGCGACGTACCCCGTCGTCGTGGCCAACATCCTTGCCGTCGCCCTCGACGCGCTCGCCGACGTGCTCGCCTCGCGGGTGGCGCCGGGCGGCGTGATCGCCCTCTCCGGCATCCTGAAGGGCCAGGACGAGGCCCTGGTCGAACGCTACGCGGCCTGGTTCGACGAGCTGGTGGTGACGCAGCGCGAAGACTGGGTGCGCATCACCGGCCGCCGCCGCGCGCACTGAGACCCGTACACTCCGCCGCCATGCCGCGCCCGCTGCCCAGCTTCGTCCGTCCGCCGCCGAAAATCGCCCCGCTCTCCCGGGCGGGCCGCTGGCGCGTCGGCGCCTTGCTGGTCGCCGCCGCCTTGGTGCTGCTGGTGCAGATCGTGCTGGCCGACCGGGCGCGCTTCGCCGCCAGCCCCACCTGGCGCCCGTGGATGGAAAGCGCCTGCGCCTCGCTGGGCTGCACGCTGCCCCCTTGGCACGAGCCCGGGGCCTTCGTCGTGCTGAGCCGCGAGATCCAACCCCACCCGACCAACCGGCAGGCCCTGCTGGTGACGGCCAGCTTCCGCAACGACGCGGCGTGGGCGCAGGGCTGGCCCCTGCTGGAACTCGCCCTCACCGATCTCGATGGCCAGCGCATCGGCCTGCGGCGCTTCCAGCCGGTGGAATACCTCGGCGGCACGCCCTCCAGCGAGGGACTGGCCCCGGGGCAGTCGGCCACCGTCGCCTTGGAGATCCTCGATCCCGGCAACCGCGCTGTGGCCTTCGAGTTCGATTTCCACTGACCCGAAAGTCGAGGTCGCGCGGCGTCCGGAATTGGGGCAGACTCCCCTCCCCCGCCGTCCACTGGATGGCCGGCGGGTTCAATCCTGGGGTCTCCGTGAACGCTCTCTCATCCCGCGCCGATGCTGCTCCGGCCGTGCCCGCATTGCGCGAGGCCGTGTCCCGCGCCACGCGCCGCTATCTCAGCGACCGCGGCGAGTGCGAGGCGGATTCGCTCTATGCGCTGATGCTCTCCGAGATGGAAACGGGGTTGCTGGCGGAAGTGATGAAGCACTGCGAGGGCAACCAGAGCCGCGCCGCGGCCGTGCTCGGCATCAATCGCGCGACGCTGCGCAAGAAGCTCGAAGCCGTCGGCCTGCTGCGCTGATCACGCGGACCGGGGTCGCTCACCGCCCCGTATAATCCGCGTCTTTCCGCCCGTGATGGGCCGAGGGAGACGCATGACCGACCACCGCCAGCCCGTCCGTCGGGCCCTGCTGTCCGTTTCCGACAAAACCGGCCTGCTGCCGCTGGCGCAAGCCCTCGCGGCAAAAGGCGTGGTGCTGCTCTCCACCGGTGGCACGGCCAAGGCCCTGCGCGAGGCCGGCCTGGCCGTCACCGACGTCTCGTCGGTCACCGGCTTCCCGGAAATCATGGACGGCCGCGTCAAGACCCTGCACCCGACGGTGCATGGCGGCCTGCTCGGTCGTGCCGGCACCGACGACGCGGTGATGGCCCAGCACGGCATCGAGGCCATCGACCTGCTGGTGGTGAACCTCTACCCCTTCGAGGCAACCGTCGCCAAGCCCGACTGCAGCTACGAGGACGCGGTCGAGAACATCGACATCGGCGGCCCGGCCATGCTGCGCGCGGCAGCGAAGAACCACGCCCGCGTCGCCGTGCTGACCGACCCGGCGGACTACGACGGCTTCATTGAAGCCCTCGCCGCCGGCGGCACCACCGCGGCGCAGCGCCGCGGCTACGCCGCCAAGGGCTACGCGCACACCGCGCGCTACGACGGCAAGGTGAGCATGTGGCTCTCGGCGCGCGTCGAGGACGAAGCGAAGGCCGCCGAATGGCCGAGCACGCTGAACCTGCAGCTCGACCTCACCAGCAAGCTGCGCTACGGCGAGAACCCCCACCAGCGCGGCGCGCTGTACGTCGAGCGCGGCGCGCCGATGGGCATCGTCGCCACCGCGCGGTTCCTGCAGGGCAAAGAGCTCAGCTACAACAACCTCGCCGATGCCGACGCCGCCCTGGAATGCGTGAAGCAGTTCCACCAGCCGGCCTGCGTGATCGTGAAGCACGCCAACCCCTGCGGCGTGGCCGTGGCGCAGGACATCTTCGCCGCCTACGACCGCGCCTACGCCGCCGACCCGACCTCGGCCTTCGGCGGCATCATCGCCTTCAACCGCCCGCTCGATGCCGGCACGGCGGAAGAGATCCTGAAGCGCCAGTTCGTCGAAGTGGTGATCGCGCCGGTCGTCAGCGACGAAGCCGTGGCCGTGTTCGCGAAGAAGCCGAACGTGCGCGTGCTGGCCTGCGGCGCGCTCGATGTGCCGGCAAAGGCGCTGGACTACAAGCGCATCGCCGGTGGCCTGCTGGTGCAGGACGCCGACGTGACGCCGTGGGCCGCGGGCGATGGCCGCATCGTCACGAAGCGCCAGCCGAGCGTCGAAGAAATGGCCGACCTCGTCTTTGCGTGGCAGGTGGCGATGTACGTGAAGTCGAACGCCATCGTGTATGCGAAAGACGCGCAGACCGTGGGCATTGGCGCGGGCCAGATGAGCCGCGTGGTGAGCGCGAAGATCGCGGCGCTGAAGGCCGAAGAAGCCGGCCTCGTCGTGCCCGGCGCGGTGATGGCGAGCGATGCCTTCTTCCCGTTCCGTGATGGCATTGACGCCGCAGGAAAGGCCGGCATCCGCGCCGTAATCCAGCCGGGCGGCTCGATGCGCGACGCCGAAGTCATCGCCGCCGCCGATGAGCACGGCATGGCGATGGTGTTCACCGGCACGCGCCACTTCCGCCACTGACCGCCGGTCGATGCCGATCCGCCCCGCCACCGCCGACGACCACGCGCGCATCGTCGCGCTGAACGCGGCGGAGGTGGCACAGACCAGCGCCATGGACGCGGCGCGTCTCGCCGAGCTCGATGCCCTCGCCTGCGCGCACTGGGTGGTCGAGCACAAAGGCGAGACCGTGGCCTTCCTGTTGGCGATGGACGAGACGGCGGCCTACGACAACGACAACTTCCGCTGGTTCGCCGCACGCTTGCCGCGCTTCATCTACATCGATCGCATCGTGGTCGATGCCCGCGCCGCGGACCAAGGCCGCGGCAAGCAGCTCTACCAGCACCTGTCTGATCACGCGCGCGAGCGGGGCATCGAAGCCCTCGTCTGCGAATACAACCTCGATCCGCCGAACCCCGGCTCGAAGGCCTTCCACGATCGACTCGGCTTCCACGAGATCGGGCAGCAACGCGTTGCGGGCGGCCAAAAACTCGTGTCCATGCAACTTTTGAATCTTCGCGAAGGCAGCCCCCCATGAAAATCCTTGTCATCGGCAACGGCGGGCGCGAGCACGCGCTGGCCTGGAAGCTCGCGCAGAGCGCGCGCGTCAGTGAAGTGCTGGTCGCGCCCGGCAATTCGGGCACGGCCACCGAGCCGAAGTGCCGCAACGTCGACGTTAAGGCGACCGACCTCGACGGACTGCTCGCGCTGGTGCAGCGCGAAAGCATCGCACTGACCGTGGTCGGGCCCGAAGCCCCGCTGGTGGCCGGCGTGGTCGACCGCTTCCGCGCCGCCGGCTTCCGCATCTTCGGGCCCACGGCGAAGGCCGCGCAGCTCGAAGGCAGCAAGGCCTTCGCCAAGGATTTCCTCAAGCGCCACGGCATTCCCACCGCGGGCTACGAGGTCTTCACCGAGGTCGACGCGGCCTGCAACTACATCCGCGCGCGCACCACCAAGCTCAACGACACGCGCATCGTGGTGAAGGCCGACGGCCTCGCCGCGGGAAAGGGCGTGATCGTCGCGATGAGCGTTGCCGAGGCGGAAGACGCCGTGCGCGACATGCTGGCCGGCAACGCCTTCGGCAGTGCGGGTTCACGCGTCGTCATCGAGGACTTCCTCGACGGCGAGGAAGCCAGCTTCATCTCGATGGTCGACGGCGTGCATGCGCTGCCGATGGCGACCTCGCAGGACCACAAGCGCGTCGGCGACGGCGACACCGGCCCGAACACCGGCGGCATGGGCGCCTATTCGCCCGCGCCCGTGGTCACGCCCGAAGTGCATGCCCGCGTGATGCGCGAGGTCGTGGAGCCCACCGTGCGCGGCATGGCGGCCGACGGCGTGCCCTTCACCGGCTTCCTCTATGCCGGCCTGATGATCGACGCGCAGGGCGCGCCCAAGGTCATCGAGTTCAACGTGCGCTTCGGTGACCCGGAAACCCAGCCGGTGATGCTGCGCCTCGACTCCGACCTCGTGGATCTGGTCGACGCGGCGATCGACGGCACGCTCGATACGGTTGACGCCCGCTGGTCGCCCGAACCCGCGCTCGGCGTGGTGATGGCCGCGAAGCCCTATCCCGAAACGCCGATCACCGGCGACGTGATCCACGGCCTCGACGCCGTGCCGGCCTTCGCCAAGGT
>JAIXTZ010000035.1 GCA_027483745.1 Lysobacteraceae bacterium | reverse complement strand
TTCTCCGAGCCCTGGAACATCAGGTGCTCGAACAGGTGCGCGAAGCCCGTGCGGCCCGGCTCCTCGTCCTTGCTGCCCACGTGGTACCAGACGTTGACCGCGACGATCGGCGCCTTGCGATCCGTGTGCACGACGACGCGCAGGCCGTTCGGCAGGGTGAAGGTCTCGTACGGGATCCGCACGTTGGTTTCGGCGGCGTGGGCGCTGCCGGCCTGGGCGGCGACGGGGCCGCCCGCCAGTGCGAGCGAGGCCGCGAGGGCGATGGCAAGGGGGCGAAGCAGGGGCATGGGCGGGATCCGCAGTGGGCGACGCCCCGAGCGTAACCGGCCACCGGGGTCGCCACCCCTGCCGGATGGCATGCCGTCACGCCGTCCTTGAATGTTCTTGACGCCCGCGCGACCGTTCGGCCGGCCAAGATGGGCGATGAATGCCTCTACCCCCGCGCCACCGCCCTCCCGCCGCGTCCTCGTGACCGGCGCCTCCCGAGGCCTCGGGCTGGAGTTTGTCCGGCAATTGCTGGTTCGCGGCGATGCCGTGATGGCCGCGTGCCGTCGTCCGGCCGAAGCCGCGGCGCTCCGTGCGCTCGCGGCCGAGTGTCCGGACCGCCTGCAGGTGCAGGCCCTGGAACTCACCGACCCGGCCTCCCGCGCCGCGCTGCTGGGGACGATCGCTTCCGGCTGGGGTGCGATCGATGTGCTGGTCAACAATGCCGGCGTGCTGACGTCGGGCGAACGCTTCGGCCAGCTCGACGCCGCGCACTTCCGTGCCGCTTTCGAAACCAACACGGTGGCACCCCTGCTTCTCGTCGAGGCCGCCACCCCGCTGCTGGCGAAGGGTCGCAGGCCGCTCGTCGCCTACCTGAGCTCGGTCCTGGGCTCGATCGCGTCCACGCAGAGCTTCTACACCCCCAGCTACGCCATCTCGAAGGCGGCCTTGAACATGGCGGTACGGCTGGCGGCGATGCCGATGGCGGAACACGGCATCCGCAGCGTCGCCCTGCACCCGGGCTGGGTGAAGACCGACATGGGCGGTCCCGCGGCGCCGTTGGAGGCCGCGGAATCGGTGGCCGGGATGCTGCGGGTGATGGACGCGCTGCCGGACGGTGCATGCGGAGACTTCATCGACTATCGCGGGGAGACGCTGCCATGGTGATCCACGCTGCCGCGCCGCGCGGCGCCGCCCTGCTGGCTGCCTTGGCCGCCCTCGCGGCGATGCCGTCCTTCGCGGCCTACCGCGAGGAGCTGGGGCTGGCCGCCGATCTCGACAGTGGCGAGGCGCTGTACCGCGAGCAGCACCTGCTGCGCGCCGCGCCGAACGGCGGGCTGCTGGAGCGCCTGGTCGTCTACCGCTGCATCGACGGCACGCCGTTCGCCCGCAAACGCGTCGACTACCGCGGGGCGGCGGCCGCTCCCGCCTTCCAATTCGAGGACGCCCGCAGTGGCTACCGCGAAGGCGTGTCGCGCACGGGTGGCGCCGCCAGCGTCTTCGTCGACCGCCCCGATGCCGAGCCGCAGCAGGCGCCGTTGCCCGAAGGCAACCTCGTCGCCGATGCCGGGTTCGACCAGTGGGTGCGTCGCGAGTGGCCTCGCCTCACCGCCGGCGAGAGCGTGCCGATGGCCTTCCTCGTGCCGTCGCGCCTCACCAGCTACGACTTCAAGGTGTACGAAGTCGATGGCGATGGCGTCGACCGCGACGGCGCCCGGCGCTTCCGGCTCCGCCTCGGCGGACTGCTGGGCTGGTTCGCTCCGCATATCGATGTCGTCTACGCCGAGCAGGACCGCCGCCTGCTGCGCTTCGAGGGGCTGTCGAACCTCCGCGACGACGCCGGCGACGATCCACTGAAGGTGCGCATCGAGTTCCCCGAGCCGCCGAAGCCCACGGATGCCGCGGCCTTCTCGAGGCTCGCTTCGGAACCGCTGCGCGCCTGCCGCGTCGGCGCCTGACAGGTCGCGCTGGGGCGGCGATACTCGCGGCCTTCGCGGCCGCCCGATCGCCATGCTCCACGTCGTCCTCTTCCAGCCCGAGATCCCGCCGAACACCGGCAATGCGATCCGCCTGTGCGCGAACACGGGCGCGACGCTGCATCTCGTCCGTCCGCTCGGCTTCGACGTCGACGACGCTCGCCTGCGCCGGGCCGGTCTCGACTACCGCGAGTTCGCGACGATGCAGGTGCACGACGATCTCGACGCCTGCATCGCCGCGATCGGTCCGACGCGCTGGTGGGTGGTGGAGACCGGCGATGCGGCGCGCTTCGATCGCGTCGCGTACCGGGAAGGCGACGTCTTCCTGTTCGGCCGTGAGACGAGCGGACTGCCCGACGATGTGCTCGCCCGCTTCGGCAAGGACGCGCGCATCGCGCTGCCGATGCGCGAGGGCAATCGCTCGCTGAACCTCTCGAACGCCGTCGCCGTCACCGTGTTCGAAGCCTGGCGGCAGTGCGGCTATGCCGGAAGTGAGGGCGCATCGCGAACGTGAGGCGCCGCGAAGTCGCGTATTCCGGAACCACAAGTCCCCGTGGTCAGCGACGTGCGATTTCAATGCCAACGCTGCGCTGAATGTTCACTTTTCGTTGGGTTGTCGCGGCGGCGCGCGGCTGTTTCCCTGTGTCCGTCGCGCAGCCTCGGTTTCGCGACACCCCACACAAGAAAGAGAAACGCCATGAAGAAGACCCTGATTGCCCTCGCCCTCGTCGCCATGCTGCCGCTGTCGGCCAACGCCGCTGAGCGCAGCTACACGTACGTCGAAGGCACCTACAACAACATCGACAGCGACGTCGACGGCTTCGGCGTGCGCGGTTCGGTCGAGTTCGCCGACACCGGCTTCTACGGCCTCGGCCAGTACCAGAACTTCTCGGAAGGCGCCGGCGACGCCGACTTCTGGGAGCTGGGCCTGGGTTATGCGCTGAACCTGTCGGACAACGTCGACCTCGTCGCCGAAGCGGCGCACACCGACTTCGACCTCGTCGACGGCTACCGCCTGTCGGCCGGCGTCCGCGGCAACTTCACCGAGAACTTCGAGTACCTCGGCAAGGTGAACTACCGCAACCTCGACGTCGCCGGCAACAGCGATGACTTCACCTACACGGCCGGCCTGCAGTACAAGTTCAGCCCGACCTGGGGCCTGACCGGCGAAGTCGAGTTCGACGGCGACAACGGCGAGCTCTACACCGTTGGCCTGCGCGCCAGCTTCTGATCCATCCGCGGCGATGCTGCCATCCCCTGGCAGCGGCTGCGAGACCTGCAGCGCCCGGCTTCGGCCGGGCGTTGCATTTTCGGTTCCGGGGCATGGCGGCGTCCGCCGCCTCGGACCCGCTGTCCGCCTTGACGCTTGCTGAGTTTTCGCGAGACCCGCGCGCTTGAATCCGCGGGGGGCGCGCGGCATCGTGCGGGGCCCCGCGGCGTCCTCGCCGCTCCGCCCCCCCGGATTGACCCGATGCCCATGATTCCCGCGCGCCGTCCCGCGGCGCTGACGTCCATTCTGTTCGGCGCCGCGTTGGCGCCTGCTCTCGCGCTCGCCGAGCCCGTGAGCTACGACTATGCCGAACTGGCCTACGCGGCCGATGGCGACCTGCGCGGCGGCAGCCTGCGCGGAAGCATCGATTTCGGCGAGGCCGGTGCCTCGGGCCTCTACCTGCAGGGCACGGCCTACGCGCTCTCCGGCGACGATGGCGGCGTGGACCTTGATCGGCGCGTGATCGACGCCGGCCTCGGCTATCGCCATGCAATGGGGGACTTCTGGGCGCTCGAGGGAGAACTGGCGTGGCGCGACGACCAGCGGGAGCGCAACGGCGTGGATCGTGGTGATGCCGGTGGTGCGCGGCTGTCGATCGGCGTGCGCGGCAGCGTCAGCGAGCGCATCGAATTGCGCGCCATGGCCGGCGCGTTCGATGCGGGCGATCGCGGCACCGAGGCGGTGGGTGAAGTAGGGCTGCACGTGTATGCAACGACGCGCGTGGGATTCACCACCGACGTGCAGTTTGGCGACGGCGGTGAAGTGGTGCGCATCGGCCTGCGCGTGCGGTTCTGAAGCAAAGCGCCCGGCGGGCGTGCCTCAGCGGTCGCGGAACAGGCTTTCCGGGTACTCCGGCTTTTGCTCGCGCGCCAACAGTTCCTTGAGGCCCTCCACCGGCGTGATCTCGCCGTGCAGCACGCGCTGCACTTGGTGGCTGATCGGCAGCTCGATGCCATGGGCATCGGCCTGGCGCATCACTTCATCGGCCGTCTGCACGGATTCCACCACTTGGCCGATGGCGGCGACGGCCTCGGCAAGGGTCTGGCCTTTGCCCAGAGCAAGGCCCAGTCTGCGGTTGCGCGAGAGGTCGCCGGTGCAGGTGAGCACGAGGTCGCCGACGCCGGCGAGGCCCATCAGCGTTTCGGGCCGCGCGCCGATGGCGGCGCCGAGGCGCAGCATCTCGTTCATGCCGCGGGTGATCAGTCCGGCGCGGGCGTTCAGCCCGAGGCCCATGCCATCGGCAACACCGGTGGCCACGGCCAGCACGTTCTTCATCGCGCCGCCGAGCTCGGCGCCCAGCATGTCGGTGCCGGTGTAGGCACGGAAGGACGGGCCGTGGAGCTTTTCGGCCACGGCTTGCGCGAAGTCGGCGTCGTCGGAGTGGGCCGTCACGGCGGTCGGGAGGCCCTGTGCGACCTCCTTGGCGAACGACGGGCCGGTGACGACGGCCAGCGGCACGCCATGGCCCAGCAGCTCCGCGGCGACCTCGTGCAGGAAGCGGCCGGTGCCGGGTTCGAAGCCCTTGGTCGCCCAGGCGACGCCGCAGCCCTCGGGGCGCAGCGGCGCGAGCCGGCGGATGGTTTCGGTGAAGGCGTGGCTCGGCGTCACCACCAGCAGCAACGAGGCCGCACGCACGGCGGCGTCGAAATCGGTGGTGGCGCGCAGGCTGGGTGGCAGCGCCACGCCGGGCAGGTAGCGGGTGTTCTCGTGGCGGGCGTTGATGCCCTCGACCTGGGCCGCGTCGCGGCCCCAGATCAGGGTGTCGTGCCCCTGCCGCGCCATCTGCGCGGCGAGGGCGGTGCCCCAGGAGCCGGAGCCCAGCACGGTGACGGTGGTCGTCGCGGTCATGCCGGCGTCCTCTTGAAGCGGGGTGGTGCACCGCCCGGCGCGGTGGCCGGGCGATCGATCCGGTGACGGATCAGGCGTTGCCGACGGCCGGGGCCGAAGCCGACTTCAGCTGCTCGGCGCGGCGGCGCAGGCTCTCGGCGTAGATGGCTTCGAAATTGATCGGCTGGAGGTAGAACGGCGGGAAGCCGCCGGCCTGGATCAGCTCCGACGCCATCTGGCGGGCGTAGGGGAACAGCACGTTCGGGCAATAGGTGCCGAGCATGAAGTCGAGGTTGCGCTCGTCGAAGCCGTTCAGGCCGAAGATGCCGGCCTGCTCGAGTTCGACGATGTACACGGTCTTTTCGCCGAGCTTGCAGGTCAGATTGATCCCGAGGACGACTTCATAGACGTCGTCGGCGAGCTTCCCGACCTTCTGGTTCAGGTTGAGGTTCAGGTCCGGATTGCCCTGCTCGTTGAACACCATCGGGGTGCCCGGGGCCTCGAACGAGATGTCCTTGACGTAGATCTTCTGGATCGCGAACTGGGCCTGCTGCTCGGCGCCAGCGGCGCCCTGGGTGTTTTCGTCAGCCACGGGTGGAACTCCGGATCAGGGAAAGTGAAAGGGTCAGCGCGCGAGTATCGCATGCGCTGGAAACCGGGATGGGGGCGCCCTGCGGCGGAGGCAAGGGGGCGTGAAGCCGCGGCCGCCCGGCGATGGGCCGTCCCGGAGGACGGCCGCTCAGCGGCCCTTGCCGACCGGCATCTCGGCCTGGCGCCAGCCGGCGAGGCCGCCGTCCAGCACGCTGACCTTGGTGAAGCCGGCCTTCTTCAGTTTGGCGGCGGCCCCGTGGGCGCTCATGCCGGTGCGGCAGGTGACGATGACGGGGCGGTCCTTGGCCTTCGACAGCTGCTTGTGCTTGTCCGGGTCGAGGTCGGCCAGCGGCGCGGAGACCGAGCCGGGGATGTGGGCCTTGGCGAAATCGGCGGCCGGCGAGACATCGACGACGAGGGCGTCCTCGCGGTTCATCAGCAGGGTGGCCTGCGCCGGCGACAGCCCGGCGATGCCGGACAGGCGGTGCTTCACCTCGGTGAAGATCACGGCCACCGTCAGGCCCGC
>JAIXTZ010000036.1 GCA_027483745.1 Lysobacteraceae bacterium | reverse complement strand
GAGGGGCGGGTCGGTGCCGAGGCATCGGCCGCCAGTGCGGCGGTGCCCCGCGGGGGCCGCGAGTGTAATCGATCCCGTGCGAGGACCGCCTTGACGACCCTGCAGCGTTACCTCGTGCGACAGCTGGCCGCGACCACCGCGGCGACCGTGGTCGTGCTGCTGCTGGTGAGCCTCGGCGGCGTGTTCGCCGACCTTGTTTCGGAAATTGCGCGCGGCCGCGTGCCCGCTCCGCTGCTGTTCTCGCAGATGGGCCTGCGCCTCGTGTCCTACCTGCCTCTCGTGCTGCCGCTCGGCCTGTTCATCGGCCTGCTGATGGGCATCAGTCGCCTGTATCGCGACAGCGAGATGGCGGTGCTGTTTTCGCTCGGGCAGGGGCCTCGCCAGCTGCTCGGGCCGGTGATGGCCGTCGCGCTGCCGGTGGCCGCTGTGATTGCGGCATGCAGCCTCTGGCTGGGGCCGTTGGCCGAACGGCAGGCCGCTGCCGCGGTCGCCAACGCCAACCGCAGTTTCCTCGTGGCCGGCCTCGACGCGGGGCGATTCGTCGAGTTGCCCGGCGGGCGCGGCGTCGTCTTCGTCGGTGCGCTGTCGCCGGACGGCCGAGAGTTCAAGCGGCTCTTCGTGCAGATGCAGCGCGGCGACCGCGTCGACGTGATCACGGCGGTCGAAGGCGAGATGTTCGTCGACCGCGGCGGCCGCTTCCTCCGCCTGCGCGACGGCTTCCGCGCGGAGGGGCAGCCGGGCGAACGGGATTTCCGGCTGCAGCGCTTCGAGGTGAATGAAGTGCGGTTGCCCGACGTCGAGAGCGAGAACCGCAATCCCTTGGCAGGGCGTCCCACGCTGGCCCTCATCAGTGAGACGGCGACGCCGAGGGCCCGCGCCGAGTTCCACTACCGCATCGGCGTCCCGCTGTTCGCCGTCGTGCTGGCGCTGCTGGCGCTCCCCCTGTCGCGCAGTCCACCGCGCCAGGCGCGCTACGGCCGCCTGATCGTGGCAACGTTGGCCTACACCTTCGGCAGCAACCTGCTCATTCTCGGCCGCACATGGCTGGGAAGCGGACAGATCCCCATGCAGCTCGGCCTGTGGTGGCTGCTGCTGCCGGCGCTCGCGCTCGGCATCTGGCTGGTGTGGCGGGACGGCGAGCCTCCGCTGTGGCGTTCCGGATCGGCGGTGCGCGCATGAGCGCTTTCCCGGTCCATCGTTGGTTCATCGGGCGCTCGGTACTGACCAGCGTGTTGCTCACGTGGCTCGTCCTGACCGGTTTCGCCGTTCTCGGCGCCCTGATCGGCCAGATGGACGACCTCGGCAAGGGCGACTATGGCCTCGGCCATGCCGCGCTCTACCTCGCGCTGCAGGCGCCGCGCCGAGCCTACGAGAGCTTCCCGATGGCCGCGGTGATCGGCACCGTGCTCGCGCTGGGAGCGCACGCCGCGAAGTCCGAGCTGGTGGCGCTGCGTGCGGCAGGCCTTTCCCCCCTGCGTATCGGCGCGACGGCCCTGCTGTCGGTGGCGGTGATTGTGGTGCCGCTGATGGTGGCGATGGAACTCGTGATTCCTGCCGCTGAGCAGCGGGCCCAGGCGCTGAAGCTCGCGGCGATGAAGCATGAGGTCACGCTGGCAGGCGGCGCGAATGTCTGGGCGCGCGAGGCCGGCGAGGTCTTCAACGCCCAGGGTGGCGAGCGCCGCGTCGTGGAGGGCCGGACGGTCCTGGTGTTCAACCAGGTGCGCGTGTTCGCCTTCGATCCGCAGGGCCGCCTCGCGTGGATCCAGGAGGCGGACGAGGCCGACTACGACGAAACGCGCGGCTGGGAGCTCCGCGACGTGAAGCGCACCACGTTCAGCGCCCGCAGCGTCGCGGTGGAAGAATTCGAGTCGCAGTCTTGGGCGACCGCGCTGCGGCCGGGCGCCATCGAGGCCAGCCTTCAGCATCCTGACTTGCTCACGACCATGGCGCTTGGCAGCCGCATCGAGCAGCTGAAGCGCAACGGGCTCGATGCCGGCGCACTGAGCGAGGCCTACTGGGCCCGATGGTTCTTCCCGCTGACGACGCTCGCCCTCGTGTTCGCCGCCGTGCCGGTGGCCTTCGGGCAACAGCGCAGCGGTGGATTCGGGCAGCGGCTGTTCATCGGCATTGTGTTTGCGCTGGTGGCGCGCTTGGTGCAACCGATGCTGGTGAACCTCGCCAAGGCCTACCAGTGGCCGATCGTCATCGCCTACGCGTTGCCCGTGCTGCTGCTGGTCGCGCTGGGCGCGTGGTGGATCCGCCGGCGTTGATCAGGGCGTCGCGAGGCGTACGAAGCGGGTGCCTGCCAGGCGGTCGTAAAGCGCCGCGCCATCGCGGTCGACCAGAGACCACAGGGGGCCGGCCGCCGCGATACCGGCGCCGATCCAGAACGGCAGCAGGCGCTCGATGCCCGGCAGGAGCGCGACCAGCTCGATGCCGATGATGGCGGGCACCGTGGCGAGGGCGTAGCGACGCAGCAGGATGCTCCGCGAGGCGGGCAGGCCGTCGGTCGCCACCACCTTCAGGCGCCACGGCCGCATGCCCAGGGTTTGGCCGCCGCGCGCCCAGCTCAGCACGAAATAGCCGCCGGCGGCACTCCACGTGCCAGCGACCATCACCGGCGCCATCCAGGGCAAGTCGCTGAGGTCCGGATGGCCGAGGGCCGCGGCGACGGCGGTGACCACGCCGCCGAAGGCGAGCACGAGGGCGAACACCGGGAACAGGTCGTAGACGAGGGCGAGCAGGCGCCAGCCCAAGGGAGCAGGCCGGGCCTGCGGGATCGGAGCGGTCATCCGCCAAGGATACCGGTGCCCTCGGCTAGAGTGCCTCCATGAACGACGCTCCCGCGGCCCGTCGCCCCCGTGGCCGGCCGGCCACCATCGCCGAACGCCGCGTGCTGGGCGCGGACTGGCCTGAACTCCCGGCCGAGGACGCCGCCGACATCGAGGCCTTCCTGCGCCGCCACTGGGCGGAAACCGGAAGCGCGCGCGCCACGCAGTCGGCCTACCGCAGCGACCTCGTGCTGGCAGCACGATGGCTGGCCTCGCGCGGCGCCAAGGGCCTGCGGGTCGCGTCGCGCGCCGACCTGTTCGCGCTTCTCGAGATGCGCGCGGGCGCCGGCTATGCGGCGCGGAGCACGGCGCGGCTGATGGCGGCCTTGCGCGCGTTCTTCGCCGATGCCACACGCCAGCAGCGTGTGCCGGTCGATCCGACGGCCTTGCTCGAACTGCCGGCGCTGCCGCGGTCGCTGCCCAAGGCGCTTGCCGAATCGCAGGTCGAAGCCCTACTGCGCGCGCCCGATCACGGCACACCGGCCGGGTTGGCCGAGCGCACCATGCTCGAGGTTCTCTACGCCACCGGCTTGCGCGTTTCCGAGCTCGTGGAGCTGCCGACGTTGGCGGTGAACCTGCGCCAGGGCGTGCTGCGCGTGCGCGGCAAAGGGGGCAAGGAACGGCTGGTGCCGATCGGTGCCGAGGCCCAGCACTGGCTGGAGCGCTACCTCGTCGACGCCCGCCCCGTGCTTGCCCGTTCCGCAGTCGGGCGCACCGCCAACCCGAGTGCGCTGTTCCTTGGCGCGAACGGCGAGCCGCCGACGCGACAGCGGTTCTGGGCCCGGCTGAAGGCCTTGGCCGCGGTGGCCGGCATCGACCCCGCGAAGGTCACGCCACACGGGCTCCGGCACAGCTTCGCGACCCACCTGCTGAACCACGGGGCTGACCTCCGCGTGGTGCAGATGCTGCTCGGCCACAGCAGCCTGTCGACCACCCAGATCTACACCCATGTGGCCCGCGAGGGGCTCAAGCGCCTGCACGCCGCCCATCATCCGCGGGGCTGAGTGGGCGGGAACTCGGCACCGCGCTCACGGTCGGAGCCCGGGTGCTGTGATTCAATACGGCGCCTGAGTCGCACCGCGGCGTCCGCCGCCCCCCCCTTCTTTTTTGGAACGCCCATGCGCCGTCGCCTTGCCCCGCTGTCCGCTCTTGCTCTTTCGCTTGGCCTCGGCCTCTCGGCGTGCGCCCAGCCGGCGCCGTCGACGCCGGCCGCCACTCCGGCAGCGAGCGAGGCCGCGGTGCGCGCGACGCTCGCCGGCGCGTTGCCGGGCTCGGAGGTCCGCCGTCCTCGCCCGGCGCCGATCGCCGGCTTCACCGAGGCCGTGGTCGCCGGTCGCGTGTTTTACGTCAGCAACGACGGCCGCTACATCATCGATGGCGCCGTCATTGACATGCGTGAGCGCCGGAACATCACCGATGCGGCGATGGACGACATCCGCGTCGAAGGCCTCAAGGCCATCCCGGCCTCGCAGCGCATCGTCTTCGCGCCGCGCGACCCGAAGTACACGGTGACGGTGTTCACCGACATCGACTGCGGCTACTGCCGGATGCTCCACCAGCACGTGGCCGAGTACAACGCGCTTGGCATCGCGGTGGAGTACTTGTTCTTCCCGCGCGCGGGCGAGGGCTCGGAGGGCTGGGCCAAGGCCGAGTCCGTGTGGTGCGCGCGGGACCCGCGGCAGGCGATGACCGACGCCAAGGCGGGCAAGGCCCTGCCGGAAGGCAACTGCGAGAACCCGGTCGGCGCGGAATATGCGCTGGGCCAGGACGTCGGCGTCAACGCCACGCCGGCGGTGTTCGCCGCGAACGGCGCGCAGCTCGGCGGCTACCTCGAGCCGCAGCGCCTGCTGGCCGCCCTCGAGGCCAACGCCGCCGCCGAGGCTGCCGCGAAGACCGCCAGCGCCGCGCGCTGAGGTCCATGCCGCAGCCGTCCCGGCCAACGCGGGGCGGGGCCGAGCCGCGGTGACCGGCGGGGCAGGGCAGGGGCTTTGCTAGAATTTGCGCCCCGCCTCGTCGGATTCGCTGGTCCATGATCGTGCTCGAGGGCCTTCCGGCCCTGTCCGCCTTCCGCCTGCAACGCCTTCGGGCCGAGTGCCGGGCGATCCATCCCGCGGTCGAGGTGCTGGGCACCCACCACG
>JAIXTZ010000287.1 GCA_027483745.1 Lysobacteraceae bacterium | reverse complement strand
TGGCCTTGGCTTCGGTCTCGGTGACACCGACCCACGCCACTTCCGGGTCGGTGTAGGCCACGGACGGAATCACGCGCGCGACCCACTCGCGCTTCTCGCCCGCCGCGACTTCCGCGGCGAGCTTGCCTTCGTGCGTGGCCTTGTGGGCGAGCATCGGCTGCCCAACGAGATCGCCGATGGCGAAGATGTGCGGCACGTTGGTGCGCATCTGCCGGTCGACGGGAATGAAGCCGCGCTCGGTCACCTGCACGCCGGCCTTCTCGGCAGCGAGCTTGCCGCCGTTCGGGCTGCGGCCCACCGAGACCAGCACGCGGTCGAAGGCCGCGCTGCTCGGCGCTTTCTCGCCTTCGAGTCGCGCGTGCAGGCCGTCGGGCTTGGCGACGACCTCCGGCACCTTGGTGTTGAGGTGCACGATGACGCCGCGGCTCTTGAGCAGGTCGGCCAGCGGCTTGACGAGGTCGAGGTCGGCGCCCGGCATCAGCTGCGGGCCCAGTTCCACCACGGTGACCGCGCTGCCGAGACCGGCATACACGCAGGCCATCTCGAGGCCGATGATCCCGCCGCCGACGACGAGAAGCGTCTTGGGGATGTCGGCGAGCTGCAGCGCGTCGGTGGAATCCATCACGCGCGGGTCGCCCCAGGGGAAGCCCGGCAGCTTCACCGGCTGCGAGCCGGCGGCGATGATGGCCTTCTCGAAGGCGAGGCGCTGCGTGCCCTCGGCGCCGGCGATGTCGAGCTCGTTCGGCGAGACGAAGCTCGCCGTGCCCTGCAGCACGCGCACCTTGCGCTGCTTGGCCATGCCGGCGAGGCCCTTGGTGAGCGTGCCGATCACCTTCTCCTTGTAGCCGCGCAGCTTGTCGACATCGATCTTGGGCGCGCCGAAGCTCACGCCCACCGCGTCCATGTGCTTCGCCTCCTGGATGACCGCGGCGGTGTGCAACAGGGCCTTCGACGGAATGCAACCGACGTTGAGGCAAACGCCGCCGAGCGTCGGGTAGCGCTCGATGAGCACGACATCGAGGCCGAGGTCGGCGGCGCGGAAGGCGGCGGTGTATCCGCCGGGGCCAGCACCGATCACGACCAGCTGGCAGCGGTGGTCGGCGGCTTTGCCGTCGCTGGACGCGGCTTTCGGGGCCGGTGCGGCAGCCGGCGTTGCCGCAGGGGCAGGCGTCGCTGCCGGCGCCGCGGGAGCGGGAGCTGCCGCGGGCTTCGGTGCTGCGGGGGGCGCGGCGGCGGCACCGGCTTCGGCGACCTCGAGCGTGGCGATGACATGGCCTTCCGAGACCTCGTCGCCGAGCTTCACCTTGAGCGTGGCGATCACGCCGGCAGCGGGCGACGGCACTTCCATCGTCGCCTTGTCGCTCTCGAGGGTGACGAGGCCCTGGTCCTTCTTCACCGTGTCGCCGGGCTTCACCAGAAGCTCGATGACGGGAATACCGGCGCTGCCGCCGATGTCGGGAACCTTGACGTCAATGCTGGCCATGCGTGCTCTCTCTTGAATCAGGCGCCGCGCAGAGCGGCATAAAGGTCGGGACGGCGGTCGATGAGGTTGCGGACGCTGCCGCGCTCGCGGGCGCGCTTCATCGCGGCGCCGTCGAGTTCGGCCACGAGGAGTTGCGCGACGTTCGGCGTCGCGGCCTTGGCGACACCGTCGGCGGCAAAGGCACTGATGGCGTCGTCGCAGGGCGTGAGCACGGCCGATTCGGCGTACTGCTGGTCGAAGTTGGCCACGCCGGGGCAAAAGCCGGTGTTGCCGGCGGTGACGACATAGACCTGGTTCTCGACCGCACGGGCCTGCGCGCTGTGGCGCACGCGCAGGTGGCCACCGCGGAGATCCGTGCAATAGGGAATGGCGAACAGCCACGCGCCGGCGTCGACTTGTGCGCGGCCCAGCTCGGGGAATTCGCTGTCGTAGCAGATCTGCACACCGATCCGGCCGAGCGGCGTATCGACCGGCGCGACGTCGCGGGCGTCACCGCCCTCCACCGCCCAGCTGCCCGCCTCGCTCGGCGTGATATGCAGCTTGTCACGGCGCTGCAGCGCACCGTCGGGCGTGGCGACCCAGCAAATGTTGCGCGGGCGACCGTCGATCCACGTGAGGTGCGTGCCGCCCACCAGCGTGAGCCGATGCCGCTTCGCCAGATCCGACAGCAGCGCCGTCCACGCCGGCGTGTGCGCCGAAAGCCGATCCAGCGCCTCGGCGGGGCCGAGCCGCGTCGGCTCGGCGCTGAGCAGCTGGCAGGTGATCAGCTCGGGCACCACCAGCAGCTCGACGCCGTAGTCCGCCGCCACGCGGACCCACTCGGCGAACTCGCCGGCGAAATCCTCGAAACCCGTGACGCGGCGCTGCGCCCACTGCAGCGCGCCGACCGTGGCGCGCGCCGGGATGGCGTCGGACCCAGGCGGCAGCGCGGTGGTCACAGCAGCAGGCGGCGCAGGTCGCCCAGCGACTTCGCGAGGAAGCTGGTGAAGCGCGCGGCGTCGGCGCCGTCGATCACGCGGTGGTCGTAGCTCAAGCTAAGCGGCAGCATCAGGCGCGGCGCAAACTCCTTGCCGTTCCAGACCGGCTTGGTGCTGCTGCGCGAGACGCCGAGGATCGCGACTTCCGGTGCGTTGATGATCGGCGTGAATGCGGTGCCTCCGATGCCACCCAGCGAGCTGATCGAGAAACAGCCGCCCTGCATGTCGGCGGGGCCCAGCTTCTTGTCGCGCGCTTTCTTGCTGATCTCCCCCAATTCACGGGCGAGGTCGAGCAAACCCTTCTGGTCGCAGTCGCGGATCACCGGGACGACGAGGCCGTCCGGCGTGTCCACGGCGATGCCGATGTGGAAGTAGCGCTTGAGGACGAGATTGTCGCCGTCGAGCGAGGCGTTGAACTTCGGGAAGGCCTTCAGCGCGGCGACCGCGGCCTTGATCAGGAACACCAGCGGCGTGA
>JAIXTZ010000054.1 GCA_027483745.1 Lysobacteraceae bacterium | reverse complement strand
GCCAGCTTCGTGCGCGACTTCTACGCCAACGTGGATCGCGAGGGCCTCGTCATCGACGTGCGCCGCAACCGCGGCGGCAACATCGATTCGTGGATCATCGCCGCGCTGCTGCGCCGCACGTGGGCCTTCTGGCAACCGCCGGGCCAGGCGCCGTACTGGAACATGCAGCAGAGCTTCCGTGGCCACCTCGTCGTGCTGACCGACGCGCTCACCTATTCCGATGGCGAAACCTTTGCGGCCGGCGTCAAGGCGCTGGGCCTCGGGCCCGTGGTGGGTACGCGCACCAGTGGCGCGGGCATCTGGCTGTCCGACCGCAACCGCTTGAGCGACGGCGGCTTCGCGCGGATCGCCGAGTTCGGGCAGTTCGGCGCCGACGGTCGATGGCTGATCGAGGGCCGCGGCGTCAGCCCCGATGTCGAGGTCGACAATCTGCCGCGCGAGTCCTATGCCGGCCGCGACCGCCAGCTCGAGACGGCGCTCGCGATGTTGAAGGAGAAACTCGCGGCCTCGCCGGTGGTGCAACCTCCGGCCCAGCGCATCCCGCCGCCGGACCAGCCGGGGCAGGACATCGCGCGCTGATGCGATGGCCGCGGCGTCGAAGCGCCGCGGCCCGCCGGGATCACTCGGCGGCGACGTCCGGCTTGCTGGCGGCCGGTTCGGCTTGGATGCGCTTCAGCACCGTGGTCGTGGCCAGCACTTCCACTTTGCCGCCAGCGGCCTCGAACGCCGCCACGTGCGCGCCGATGTGCTCGCTGGTCAGCGTGCGCGACGACTCCGCCTTGCGCTGGAAGGGCGGCGCGGACGA
Organism: Lysobacteraceae bacterium; assembly: GCA_027483745.1. The sequence goes on along the minus strand of JAIXTZ010000054.1, from coordinate 11,608 downwards.
ACTGGCGTGCGGGGTGAACGAGCGGGTCGTCATGGGGCGTCTCCAATCAGTTGGACGGGAATGCCGCGGCCATCGCCGCGACCGTAGTAGTCCTCACGGATGGCCTCGCAGTACGGCCCTCCCATGTGGAAGCGACGACACACCTCGGGGCGCGCGTCGTAGATCGAACAGTTCATGCGTGCGCCGTCGATGGCCACGCACCAGCCATCCTCGTCGCGGGCCATGACGGTCAGACCCTCGTCGGTGAGCTCGGTGAGGTGCTCGGCGATGCCGTCTTCGGCATCCACGATCACCGTGAGCCGGCAGCACACCGCATCGCAGTGGCGGCAGTCGGCCGCCTCGCCCGCGCGTTTCGCGGTCATGCGACGCACCGCAGGCGCTCGAAGCGCAGCGTGGCAATTGGGCTCGCGGCCGCCGGCTCACCCGGCCGCTGCGTCACCGCGGAGAAGCCATGCGCCAGCAAGGCCCTGCCCAACCGCGCCGCGTAGCCACGCCCCGCGTCGGTGACGATCACTTCCGCATCGTCGGCGGCGTAGTAGGCGATCGCCTGGGCCACCAATTCGGCCTGCCCGCGCTCGTAAAGCACGTCGCCGGCGATGATCACGTCGAAACGGCCGAGGTCGGGGCGGGCCCGCGCCCAATCGAGGCGGCGGTAATGCACCGCATCCATCCCGTTCAAGGCGGCGTTGTAGGCGAGGAAAGTCTCGGCCAGCGGGTGCACGTCGGTGGCCATCACCGCCGCGCCGCGGCGCTGCAGCACGAGGCTCGCGAGACCGATGCCGCAGCCCAGCTCAAGCACGCGCTTGCCGGCCACGTCGAAACCCTGCATCGCCTCCGCGAGGCATTGGCCGGCCGGCCACAGCTGGCCGAACAGGGGCCACTGGGCGCTGGAGATGCCGGCCCGTTCGGCCTCGCCGTCGGGGTCGGCGAACTGTTGGTGGTCGCTCAAGACGCGCAGGCGATAGGGTTCGCCGAGCACGTCGACGTCGATGAAACGGGCGGTGTAGCCGGAGATACCGGGCTCCCGGAGGGGCGGCGCCCGCAAAGCCTGCGGTGGCGCGTGGAGGGAGCGGAACGAGCGGCCCGGGGGGCCGTGCGAAGCGCGCGAGGTTGCTGCTGCCCGAGTGTACCCCCATCCGCGCATGCGCCCCTGAACGGCGGTGCCGGGCACCACGGCGGTTCCTCCCGATGGATTGATCCGCCCAGAGACACGCTGTAGAACCCAAGCTTCCATCCGGTGAACGTGGATCGCGGGGGGCAGGCATGCGAAGGCCATGGGCGAGCGGCTTGGGGTGGTGCCTCGCCGGCCTGCTGGCCGGGACGGCCGCGCAGGCCGCCGATCGGCCCGTCGTTCGTCTCGCCTCCCTCGAATGGCCACCGCATGCCGGGCCGGCGCTTCCACAAGAGGGCACGACGATCGCCCGGGTCCGGAGCGCCTTGGCCTCGCAAGGCTACCGGCTCGAGGTCGAGTTCCTGCCCTGGGCGCGGGCCCTGCGTGCCGCTGAAGCCGGGGACCATGGCGTCGTCGGCCTGCTTCCCGAGTACCGGAGCCACGAATCCGCGTCACGCTGGTGGCTGAGTGCGCCCGTCGGCGAAAGCCCGCTGGGCTTCGTCGAAAGCAGCGACCAGCCGATCAACTGGCGGCAGCTCGAGGATCTGATCGGCTTACGCATCGGCGTCGTGCGCGGCTACATCAACGAGGCGCGCTTCGATGCGCTGGCCGCCCGCGGCGTCCTGACCGTGGAGGAAGCGCACGACGATCTGGCGAACCTGCGCAAAGTCGCGTCGGGCCGGCTCGATCTCGCCGTGATCGATGCCGAGGTGTTTGCGCACCTCGTGGACACGCACCCGGAGCTGCGTGAGGCCACCCCCTCGCTGCAGTTCAACGCAAGGATCCTCGGGACCAAGACGTTGCACGTGGCGTTCCGGCGCGACGACGAGGGGCGACGCGCCTGGACGGTGCTGCAGCGCGGGCTCGGGCAGGCGGGCACCGCCGCAGCGCCGCCCTAGTTCAAACCAGGTACCGCTTGAACCACCCGATCGTGCGCTCCCACGCCAAGGCCGCGGCGGCCTCGTCGTAGCGCGGCGTCGAATCGTTGTGGAAACCGTGGTTCGTTCCCGGGTACACGTGCGCCTCGTACACGGTGCCCGCGGCCTTCAGGGCCGCCTCGTAGGCGGGCCAGGTGGCGTTGACGTTGGGGTCGGTCTCGGCGAAGTGCAGCTGCAGCGGCGCCTTGATGCGCGGCACGTCCTCGGGCTTGGCCTGCCGGCCGTAGAACGGCACCGCGGCGGCCAGCGCCGGGTCGGCCACCGCCGCCGCGTTCGAGACCCCGCCGCCGTAGCAGAAGCCGGTGATGCCGACCTTGCCATTGCTGATCCCGCTCGTGCGCAGATGCTCGATGGCGGCGAAGAAATCGTTCATCAGCTTCACCGGGTCGACCTGCTGCTGCAGGCGGCGGCCGTCTTCGTCGTTGCCGGGATAGCCGCCCACCGAGCTCAGGCCATCGGGCGCCAGCGCCACGAAGCCCGCCTTCGCCACGCGGCGGGCGACGTCCTCGATGTACGGATTGAGGCCACGGTTCTCGTGCACCACCACGATGCCGGGCACCGGGCCTTCCACGCCCTGCGGCCTCACGAGGTACGCGCGCACCTCGCCGTGGCCCTCCGGCGAGGGATACCGCACGTATTCGGCGCGGATGCTGGCATCGGTGAAGCTCACCTGCTGCGCCAGCGCGTAATCCGGCGTCAGCGCCGAGAGCAGGCCGGCCGCCGTCAGCCCACCGACGGCGAAGCGCGCCGCGCGATCGAGGAAATCGCGCCGGCTCAGGCGGCCGTGCACATAGCCGTCGTACAGCTCGAGCAGCTCGGGGGGAAAATCCTTCGCGGTGAGGCGGGCCATGCGGCACTCCGTTCGTCGGCAAAGTCGATGAGCATCGGGGCACCCGCCTTCGCGCGGGGTGAAGGCGCCGACACGACGGTGAACGCGGCCTTCAACGCTGCCCGACTACCCTGCCGTGTCCCCTCCCGTATGGAAGCCCACATGGCCACCCTCACCCTCGAATCGATCCGGCATCGCGTCTCCGCCAACGCCTTCGACCCCACCCACGTGCTCTCCCCCGCCGAGGTCGAGTCGCTGGTGGCGCATGCGCTCGAAGCCCCTTCCTCGTTCAACCTGCAGCACACGCGCTTCATCGCCGTCGTCGACGCCGCGCAGAAGGCCAAGCTCAAGGCGCTCAGCTGGAACCAAGCCAAGGTGAGCGACGCGGCCGTCACCTTCATCATCCTCGGCGACACGCAGGCGCATGAAAAACTGCCCGACCTGATGGCCCGCGCGGTGCAGGCCGGCCACATCGACCAGGGCGTGGCCGACTGGTTCGTCAATGGTGCGGCCGGCTTCTACGGCGACTACAAGAACGAACGCCTCGTGCGTGACGAGGTGATTCGCAGCGCCAGCTTCGCCGCCATGAACCTGATGCTCGCCGCCGACGCCCTGGGCCTTGCCAGCGGCCCGATGATCGGCTTCGACAGCGCGGGCGTGCAGGCCGCCTTCAACATCCCGGAGCGCTACGTGCCCGTGCTGACGCTGGCCGTGGGCCGCGCTGCCGCCGGCAACTGGCCGCGCAAGCCGCGCCTCGCCGTGTCCGAAGTGCTGGCTTGGGACGAAGGCAAAGTGTTCTGAGGCCGCAGGCCCTCATGACGCCGCGGCGAACCCCGCCGCGGCGTCCGCACGGAATGCGCGCGGCGAGACGCCCACCACCTTCTTGAAGGCCTTCGAGAACACGAACGGGTCGCCGTAGCCCACGGCATTCGCCACCGCGACGATCGAGGCGCCCGGCCGCACCAGCAGGCCCATCGCCCGCTGCACGCGCAGCTGGCGCAGGTAGCCCAGCGGGCTCTCGCCCACCAGCGTCTTGAACTTCGCCGCGAAGGCCGAGCGCGACAGTCCGGCCACCTCGGCCAATCCCTCCAGCGACCAGTCCTGCTCCGGCGCCGCGTGCAAGCGCTCCAGCGCTTGGCGGATGCCCGGCGCGCGCAGCGCCGCGGCCAGCGACAGCGGCCGCGCGCCCTCGCCTTCGACGATGCGCCGCAACACCTGCGCGAACGCCGTTTCGATCAGCGCATGGATGGCCGCTTCGCTGCCCAGCCCCGCCTCGTGACGCTCCTCGCGCAGCAGGTCGGCCACGCGCCGCAGGCGATCCCCGCTGGCCACGCTCGGCGCCGGCACCACGCACCAGTTCGGCAGTTCGCGGAACAGCGGGTGCACCGGCGCGTGCGGCAGCAGGTAGGCCGCGCTCATCACCGAGGCCGGCCCCGCCGCCTGCAAGGCGTGGTGGCAGCCGCGGGCCATGAAGGCCACATCGCCCGGGCCCAGTGGGATCGGCGCGCCGCCGGCCTCGGGCTGCACGGTGATCGCGCCTTCCAGCACCAGATGGAAGCCGAAGCTGCGCCCGCAGGGAAAGCGCCGCACCTCGCCATCGGCGAAATCGCCGAGGTCGAGCACGCGCTGCTGCAGGCCGGATTGGCGAAGGAGATCGGTGAGCAGGTCCATGGGATGGCTGGGCCGGGTTAGTACGAAACGACAGGAATTGGAGATTTACTGCCATTCCAGTCTTGCACGCCGAAGCGGAGCATGCACGCCATTCCCACCCCAACGGAGTTCCTGCCATGCCCACCACCCTCGTCATCGGCGCCACCGGCACCGTCGGCTCGGCCCTCGTCCCCGACCTCCTCGCCCGCGGCCACACCGTCCGCCGCGCCACCCGGCAGGTGCGCGAGCCCGGCGATGTCGCCCTCGAGCTGCTGAGCGGCCAAGGCCTCGACGCCGCACTCGCCGGCGTCGACCGCGTGTTCCTGATGGCGCCTCCCGGCCACACCGGGCAGGACCGCCTGCTCGTGCCGGTGATCGACGCCGCCGTGCGCCACGGCGTGGGCAAGATCGTGCTGATGACCGCGATGGGCGTCGACGCCGACCCCACCTCGCCGATGAGCCGCACCGAAGCCCACCTGCGCCGCAGCGGCGTGCCCGCCGCCATCGTCCGTCCGAACTGGTTCATGCAGAACTTCCACACCTTCTGGATGGGCAGCATCGCCGCCGCCGGCGAGGTGCAGCTGCCGGTGGGCGACGCCAAGGCCAGCTTCATCGACGCCCGCGACATCGCCGCCGTCGCCGCCGTGCTGCTGGACCGCCCGCAGGACGAACCCGAGGCCTTCGACCTCACCGGCCCCGAAGCCATCGACCACGCCACCGCCGCAGGCCTCATCAGCGCCGCCACCGGCAAGACCATCGGCTTCCGCGACATCACGCCCGAAGCCATGCGCGGCGCGCTGCTGCACGCTGGGCTTCCGGCCGACTACGCCGAGTTCCTGCTGGTCATCCTCGGCTTCCTGAAGGCCGGCTACGCCGAGCGCACCACGCCGCACGTCGCCGCCCTGCTCGGCCGACCGGCGCGGGATTTCGCGAGCTACGCGCGCGACTACGCCGAGGCCTGGCGCGGTTAAGGCACGCGGCGCGGGCGGGATGCGCTAGGGTTCCCCGATGGCGCTCATCCTTTTCTCCGCCGTGGCGGGCACCGTGCTGCACCGAGGCCAGCCCGTCGCCCACGCTCGCGTCTCGCGCGAGTACCGGTGGGCGTGGAAGCGGGAAACCGGCGTGGACGACACCACCACCGACGCGCAGGGGGCGTTCCGCTTCCCGGCCATCGTGGGCCGCTCGTTCAGCGCGCGCTGGCTGCCGCACGAACCCTCGGTGCGACAGACCATCACCGTCGACTTCGCCGGCCGCCTCCACCGGGTGTGGATGCACGACAGATCCAACTACCGCATGGACGGCGAGCTCGGCGAATCGATCGTCCTGCGCTGCGATCTCGTGTGAACGTGCGGCGTCGCACTGACGACGCCGCACCGCGGATCCACCATCGCTCTCGACCCTTGGGGCATCCCGCCCCGGGCGTCCGTCACCGCCCGATGGAGATCCCCCCATGAACATCCTGATCTGGCTCGTGGTCGGCGGCATCGTCGGTTGGCTGGCCAGCTGGCTGATGAAGGCCGACGACCCGCAAGGCATCGTCCTCAACGTCGTCATCGGCATGGCCGGCGCGATGGTCGGTGGGTGGTTCATCACCCCACTGATCGGCTTCGGCACCATCCGACCCGGCGATTTCAGCCCCATCGCCATCGCGATATCGCTCGTCGGCGCCGCACTGCTGATCGCGATCTTCAACCTCTTCCGGCCCGAAGCTGTCCGTTGAGCCCCCACGCCACGCCCGCCGCCAACCGGGCCGCAGCTTCGACGACGCCGAGCTGGGGCTTTCGCGGCGGTGAACCACGCGCACGGGCACGTCGACGCTGGATGGAGCCAGGCCAAAGACGTTGCCCGTGATGCCTGGGATCGGCTCAACCATCCCCGCTGACGCGCGCGCCATGCGGACGTAGCGCCCCGCGGCGCATCATCGGGGGCCCCAATTGAGCCCCCCGATGAACACCCAAGCCCTGCAACGTTTCATCCGCGCCACGTACAAAGACCCCGCCCTGCCGCGCGTGTATTGCCTCGGCGACTCGTGGTTCCAGCTGCCGCTGAAGCCCGTCGACCTGCACAAGCAGCTGCGCGGCCTCTTCGCCGGCGACGCGATCTTCGCCAACAACGCCGTGCCCGGCCGCACCACTGCTGAGATCAAGCAGCAGTTCCCCAAGCTCTCGCGGCACCTTGGTGCCCTTGAGATCGATGTGCTGCTCGTCTCGATGGGCGGCAACGACATCGCCGGGCATGAATTGGCCGAATACCTGAAGCGCCCGGACGAGCCGCAGAACCGCGGCCCCTACACCGCGCCGCTGCCGGCCATCGTCGAGAGGCACGTGCGGCTCGCCAGCTTCGCCAGCGCCATGACCACGCTGGAGGAGGACTTTCAGCGCGTCATCGACATCCGCGACAAGGTCCGGCCCGCCTGCGCGGTGGTACTGCACAGCTACGCCTATCCGATGCCGAACGGCCGCCGCGCGACGCGGCTCGGCGGCATCTTCAAGGCCGGCCCCTGGCTGAAGCCGCACCTCGTCGCGGCGGGGCTGAAAACCCTCGCCGACAAGAAGGTCCTGACGCGCTGGCTGGTGGACGAGTTCCACGCGCGGCTGGAACGGCTTGCACAGCGCAACCCCGAGGTGTTTCTCGTCGACTCGCGGCGCGCCGTCAAGGACAGCGAATGGGCCGACGAGATCCACCCCAAGGACAGCGGCTACGAGCGCATCGCGCGCGAGTATTGGCAGCCGGTGTTGATGCGGGAGTTCGAGGGGTTGTGAGGGCGGCAACGACGCGCGGTCAGCGACTGGCCGAAAGCCCGAGGTCTTCGAGCGTCTGCGCGCGAACCGCCACGGACTCCGCTTCGCACTGGGCCGCCGTCGCTGGCGCCCACGTGCTGCCATGCCGGAGGGTGCGCATCGCACAGTCCTGCTCGCGGAAGACCTCCCAGGCCTGCTGTGCCCGGTCCAGGGCGCCTGGTGCGATCGCTTCGGCCATCAGCGGGTCAAGCCCCTCTTCTGCGGACAACCGCTTCAGGGCGGCGACCACTCGATCTAGCCTTTCACGTTGACGCCGCACTTCAGCGGAGGCGCAGCCTTCGAGATCTCCCGGCCAGGATCCAGGGTGGCGCACGCAGTCGGTATAGGCCAGGGACAGACCGAAGTAGCGTGGGTCGATCTGGGCCATCCGCTCGCGCTTCGGATCAAGCACCACGCCATCGAAACGGTCGACGCGAAGTTCGAATCGCTCGACGGATGTCGGCTCTCGAACGCTGTCCGGCCACGGTCCATTCACCGGAATCTCGCGCGAGGAACCGTCGGAAAATCGCAGCATGGCCACGCCGCCCTCGACGGTCTCGCCGACCGGGGATGCAGCGGCAGCCACCGCGAACGCAAGGCTCAGGATCATCATCGTGGCGCCACCCCTCGGGCTGCTCGGCGGTTCATCAGTCTCTCCCGTTCCGCCGGCGAACCAACTGCCAGCAGCCGCCCCTCGGCTTGAAGGTGTAGGTGTCGATCTCGGATTCCCGACCGAGCGTCACCTCCATCATCCCTTCGCGCTCGGCGATCTCGGGAACAAGGGCGACGTCAGCCTCCGGAACGCCATCCTCCCAACCGAAGCGCTCCACCTGCGGGTACCACCGATACAGAAAGGCCTGCTCCCGCTCTTCGCCGCTGATCTCCCTCACGACGGTATCGGCAGGCCGAGCGTCGTCCAACTCGAGGTAGGCCGGCACTTCAAGCTCCAGCGGGTCGCGCGTCCACGCGAGGCGCCGGGCATCGGCATCGATGGCGGCGAACGCGCGCAGGAAGGTCGGAAAGTCGCGGCTCGGGCAATCGGTCGGCGCCCTCTGAGGGCGACGCTCGGGCACCGGTTCACCGAGGAAGACTTCGATCTTGCTCCTGCCGTTCTCGAGCGAGGTTTCCGTCCACGTCTGCGCCAGTTGGGGCTCGCCACCAACGAGTGAGTAGCGCTCCTCGACGTGCACGCAGCAACCGCTCTTCCCGAACGCCAGCAGCCATGGCCCCTCGCGAACCGGCAGGCCCATGCGCGCTTCGGTCAGCGCCGACAACGCGCTCGAATAGACCCAGCCGTCACCCCGCCGCCGATGGATGGCGTACGCCGTCCGTCCATACCCCCCCTGGCGGCTCGTGGCGACCGCGACATCCTCTCGGCCATCGTTGTCGAAATCGGCCAGCACGATCGAGGGGCTTCGTGCGTTGAGGGCGGCATCCACCGGGCCCACGGCCAACGGCACCTTGTCGAGCAGCAGCGGCGCAGCGAGCCGCAGCACCGGCTGATCGTCGATCCGCAGTCGCATCGGGCCATCGCAGGCATGGCCGAGCTCGGGCGTCTCGCGGCATTCAGCCCCCTCAAGCACCACGACGCGACCGGACGCCTCGAAGCGCTGGGGCGCTGGGGAGGACCCGCCCGTCGCTCCTCCGACCCCAGCCGACGCGGGCAGTCGATAAACCCCATCCATGCTGCTCGGGCGAATGACCCACTCCCCCTCGATGGGCGGATTTTCGGGCGCATCCTCGATCGCCTCCTTCGTCACGACGATCGGAAACGGCTCATCGGTGGGATCACTGCCATCCACCCGGAGACGGAGCCGGTGGGACTGATCGGCTTCGGTGATCTCGGGGATCTCGGAAACATCCGTGAAGGCATCGCCCTTCCGGGCCAGAAGCACGTGGTTCGTCACCACGATGCCTTGCCACACGCCGCCGCTGACGAAATGCCAGGCGTGCGTCGCGGCGCCGAGGCGGACGAGCGTCGCGTCGTCGCACCCGCAGGCGCCGTTCGACCCGTAAGGCAACGCACCCGAAGCCGCCAAGACATCGCCTACCGAGCCATCGGGGTTGATGACGACGGCGAACGCCGCGGCAAGCCCAGGGTCTGGGTGCGCGTACCGATCGTTCGACTCATCCATGGGATGGATGTTCGACGCCAGAACATAGAGCACCGCGCGCCCCGCCTCCTCCACCTGTCGCACCTGCGCAAGGCGCATGCAGTAAGGCGGCTCGTCCGTGGCCTCCCTCCAGCAATCGAGGCGGTCGTCCCGAGCCGCCTCCCCATAGTGCTGGGCCAGAACGCTCCTCGCGAGGCGCTCCAGATCGTGTGGCGCCATGGGCTGAGGCGCACGATCCGCCGAGCAACCGACAACAAACCCCAGCACGGCAAACACCGTCCATCGCCAACGCGCAGCTCGCATGCCTCAGTTTCCTCCGGCGGTGAAATCGATGCGGGAACCCTCGTCGAGCAACGGCTCAGCCGGCATCCACGCGGGGGGCATGGCCAGCGTGGATTGCACGTCCTCGCCCATGGACCGGCAGCGCTGGTGCATCAGCCGCTTGCCCGAACGGTCCAGCACCATCAAGCCGCCGCCGGCCGCATGGCCGTCGCGTGCTTCCCAGGTTCGATAGAGCACGTAGTGGAATCCGCCGTTCTCCACGCTGTAGGCGTGGCGGCCGTTGCCGCTGGGGTACCGCACGACGGTGCTCTTGAATCGGTCGCCTGCCGGAAGCCGCGTCGACGGCAGCGCCAACTCCGCCACCTCGCCCCGCCCGTAGGCGTATCGCACATACCCGTCCCGTGCCGTCGCGGCCGGGCTGGCGCAGAGCGCCACCGCCTTGCCGTTTTGCAGCGCACAGGCGAAGAGGACCTGCTCGTCGCCGACGCAGCGCGGGACCGCCGAAGCGCCGGCCCTTGTGGAATCCGCGACGGCGTTCGGATCGAGCTCACGCACCTTCGCGGCCAATCGATTTGTCACGCAGGTGGCCGCGTGAAGCCTCGCCAAGGTGCCTTCGTACGTCGGGTACCACGCGCAGGCGACCTCCGCTTCCGCGCGCCACGGCTCGAACCTGCGACGCCCCGAGGGCTCCGCCCCATCGCGAAGTCGCCGCGCCAACCGCTCCTGCTCCTCGAACTCGCACTCGGTCATCAGGCCGTCGCTTCCATCGGCCGCTTCGACGCATCGCGAGTAGGCCGAGGAGCGTTCGACGCCCGCCCCCAGGGCCTCGGCAGCAGCCGAGCGCCGGTCGAACAGCGTGTCCCCGAGGTCGAGCGAATCGGCCGGAAGGTCAATGCCGACCACCGGTGCCCCTTCGGCCGTCGGCCAACGGACGTCATCGCCATCCAGTTGACTGGGAAGCACGCGAGGGTCGTCGGTCTCGAGCACCCAGCAGTTCTCGCGTCGAACAAACACGTAGCGCTGGGCGGGGCCGGGCTCCGGAACAACCGCGTGATCGTCCTCGCCCTCGCCGAGGTATTCGCCCCAGCGAGCACGCTGGAAGGTCATCACGAAGCCTCCCTCGTATCGCTCGACGGTCCAATGGATGGGCGGCCAATCTCCCGGATCGCGGTTCGGCTCGACATAGCGCCAGCGATAGTCCAGCACGCCCAGACGGAATCCATCGAAGGACGGATCGCCGCTAAGCTCCGCGGCACTCGCGCGAGCTCGGAGGTCCGCGGCGATCTGCCCTTTCCGTACGTCCGGGGACTCCGCCCACGCCGCCACCACGTCCGACGGATCCGACATCCGACACATCGCCTCGCGGGTGGTGCCGAACGCCTGGGTGGCCTGCGCGGCAACGGCCAACAGCAGGGCGGCGAATACCTGCGGCTGCGTCATCCCATCACTCTCACCGCGGCGTCGTTCGCCGGCTGCGGCGCCTGCGCCATCTGCTGCGCTGCAACCGCAAGCTGCCGTTGCAGCGTCTCGGCCTTGGCGAGGCTCTGCTCCACCGGCGTCTGCACGGCCTCAGCGGTCTTCACCCCCACCCAATCGCTGGGGCGCTCCGACGAACCCGAGTACGCGAACACGTACTCGCCGGGCTGCGCGTTGCCGCCCTTTTGGCCCAGCACCACGCCGTCGGGGCGGGACGTCAGACCATTCGCGCGCCATTCCGCGGTGAGCGCCGCGGCCACGCGGTCGCTGGCCTCGTCGGGCGTGCGGCCCATGGCGCGGTCCATGGCCTGCACGTGGCCGCGCATCGCCTCATTCAACGGGTCGCTCGGCGCGGGCGACGGCGGGCGGGCAAGCAGCTCGCGCGCTTCCGTGGGCGTCATGGTGAAGCGCAGCGCCATGTCGCCGTC
>JAIXTZ010000299.1 GCA_027483745.1 Lysobacteraceae bacterium | reverse complement strand
GGTCTGGCGCAGCCACAGCGCCGCGCCGCCTTCGGCGAGGTATTCGGCGTTGCGGGCCTGGTGGTCGTCGACGGCGCCGGGGAACGGCACCAGCACGCTGGCCACGCCGGCGGCGCAGAGTTCGGCCAGCGTGGACGCGCCCGCGCGGCTGATCACGAGATCCGCCCAGCCGTAGGCGTCCGCCATGTCGGTGATGAAGGGCTCGATGCGCGCGTTCAACTTCGACACGGCATAAGCCGCGCGCGCTTCGTCGACGAGCTTCTCGCCGCATTGATGGCGGATCTCGAGGTTCATCCAGCCCGCCAAGGCCTTCGGCACCGCGAGGTTCAGGCCGCGCGCGCCCTGGCTGCCACCCAGGACCAGCACGCGAATCGGCCCGGTGCGGCCCTGCAAACGACGCACCGGATCGGGCAACGCGGCGATCACGTCGCGCACCGGATTCCCCACCGCCTCCGCCGGCGGCGGGAAGGCGCCCGGAAAGCCGGTGAGGACCTTGCGGGCGAAGCGGGCCAGCACGCGATTGGTGAGGCCGGGCGCGCGGTTTTGCTCGTGCACGATCAAGGGCAGCCCGAGCGTGCGCGCTGCCAAGCCCCCCGGGCCACTGGCGAAACCGCCGAACGCGAGCACCGCCTGCGGTTGCTGGGACTTCAGCAGCGCGCGCGCCTGCAGCACCGCGCGGGTCACGTTCAGCGGCGCGGCGAGCACGGCGAGCGGGCCCTTGCCGCGAAGCGCACCGATGCGGATGGCGTCGATGGCGAAGCCGCCCTGCGGCACGAGGCGCTCCTCCATGCCGCCCGCCGAGCCCATCCAGCGCACGTCGGCGCCGCGCTCGCGGAGCACACGGGCCACGGCCAACGCCGGGAAGATGTGGCCGCCGGTGCCACCGGCCATGACGGTGAATCGCGGCGCGCTCATCGCGGCCCTCCGAGCACCGGCTCGATGCGCGATGTTCCACGACCACCGACCGTGGACACCGGCGGCTTCGCCCGGACGGCGGCCGCCTGCGCGGCCACGAGAGCGGCCGGCAGCACGGTGTCGCCGGGCTCATCGATGCCGCGCAGTTCGCTCCGAGCGCGCTGGACTTGGCGCTCCGACCGGTCCAGCTCGTAGCTGACGCGCAGCAGCACGCCGAGCATCGCGCAGGTCATCATCACGCTGGAGCCGCCCGAGCTGATCAATGGCAGCGTCAAGCCCTTGGTCGGCAGCAGGCCGAGGTTCACGCCGATCGACACCGTCGCCTGGATGCCAATCGACAACCCGATGCCGAAGGCGACGAGGCCGGCGAACTGGCGACGCAGCGCCATGCAGCGCAAGCCCACCGAGAACGCGCGCCACAGCAGCACGGCATAGAGCGCCAGGACGGCGCAGACCCCGAGGAAGCCGAGCTCCTCGGCCAACACCGAGAAGATGAAGTCGGTGTGCACCTCGGGGAAGGCTTGCAGCTTCTGCACCGAGGCACCAAGACCGACCCCATCGAAGCCCCCGCGACCAATGGCGATCAGGGCCTGCACCAGCTGGTAGCCACCGCCGAACGGGTCCTGGAAAGGTTCCCGGAAGCTGATGATGCGCGCCAAGCGGTAGGGCTCGAGCACAGCGATGCCGACGAACAGGACCACCACCGGGGCCCCCAACATCATCAGCTTCCCGATGGGGGCACCGCCAAGGAAGATCATGCCGCCGACGATGGCGAGCAACAGGGCCGACGAGCCAAAGTCGGGCTGCGCCAGCAGCAGCAGCACGAGCAGACCGACGATGCCGAGCGGCTTGATCAGGCTCGGCCAGTGGGCCGCGATCTCGTCCTTGCGGCGGGCCAGATAGCTGGCGGTCCAGATGATCAGCAGCAGCTTCACCGCCTCGACGGCCTGGAAGTTCAGCACGACGAAGTTCAGCCAGCGCCGCGCGCCGTTCACGCGTACGCCGAAGCCCGGGATGAACACCAGCAGCAGCGCGACGAAACAGCCGAGCAATGCAAGCTGTTGGTAGCGCTCGACCGTCTTCAGCTCGAGGTTCATCGCCACCCAGGCCAGCGTGCCGCCGAGGGCCAAGGCGAACAGATGGCGCTGCACGAAGTAGAACTCGCCCACCCCCATGACGTCGGCGAGACCGAGCGACGCCGAGGTCACCATGACGATCCCGAGGACCGCCAACGACAGAATCGTGCCGAGCAGCCAGCGGTCGTAGCGACCCTCGATGGCGTCCAGCCGGGTGGCCTGCGCCGGGACATCGATGGGCTTGACCAGCGTCATCAGCGCACCTTCAACGTCGCCAACGCGACGAGGGCGAGCATCACCGAGATGATCCAGAAGCGCACGATCACGCGCGGCTCCGGCCAGCCCTTGAGCTCGAAGTGGTGATGGATCGGCGCCATGCGGAAGATGCGTCGCCCGGTGAGCTTGAACGAGGCGACCTGCGCCATCACCGAGAGGGTCTCGATGACGAAGATGCCGCCGACGATGACGAGGACGATTTCCTGTCGGACGATGATGGCGATGCAACCCAGCGTGGCGCCCAGCGCGAGCGCGCCGACGTCACCCATGAACACCATTGCGGGATAGGTGTTGAACCACAGGAAGCCGAGGCCCGCCCCGCCGATGGCGGCGCACAGGATCGCCAGCTCGCCAGCGCCGGGGATGCGCGGCATGCCGAGGTATTCGGCGAACACGGCGTTGCCCGACGCGTAGGCGAAGACGGCGAGCACGCCGGCCGTCAGCACCACCGGCATGATCGCCAGGCCGTCGAGGCCGTCGGTGAGGTTCACCGCATTCGAGAAACCGACGATCCAGAAGTAGGCGACGACGATGAACATCAGCCCCAGCGGCAGCGCGAAGTTCTTCAGCAGCGGCAGGTAGAGCGTGGTGTTCGAGGGGTGGTCGGCCGTCGCGAACAGCACCACCGCGGCGACCAGGCCGAACACGGACTGCAGCGCGTACTTGTGCCGCGACTTCAGGCCGTTCGGATCTCGGCGGACGATCTTGATCCAGTCGTCGAGCCAGCCGATCAGCGCGAACGCGAGCATCACCGCGAGCGCGATCCACACGTAGCGGTTCGACAGGTCCGACCACAGCAGGGTGGAGAGGGTCACGGCGAGCAGGATCAGCGCGCCGCCCATGGTCGGCGTGCCCGCCTTGCTGAAGTGGCTCTGCGGGCCATCGGTGCGGATCGGCTGGCCACCACTCTTGAGCGCACGCAGGCGTTCGATGACGAACGGCCCCATCCACAGCGACAGGGCCAGCGCGGTGCCGGCGCCGACGATCGCGCGCATGGTGATGAACTCGAACAGGCCGAACCCGGGGAACAGCCAACGAAGCAACTC
>JAIXTZ010000176.1 GCA_027483745.1 Lysobacteraceae bacterium | reverse complement strand
GGCCTCACCGACACCAAGTTCGCCAGCGCCATCACCGGCAACCCGAAGATGATGGGGATGATGAGCCAGCTGATCCCGCAGGGCCGTGCCGCGCAGCCCGACGAGATCGCGCCGGCGGTGCTGTTCCTGCTCAGCGATGCGGCGAGCTACGTGACCGGCACCACGCTGACCGTGGACGGCGGTTACCTCGCCTGAGGAGGCTGCGCGCGATGATCGACCTGCACTACTGGCCCACGCCGAACGCCCACAAGATCACGCTCTTCCTCGAAGAAACCGGCGTTCCCTACACGCTGCACCCGGTGAACATCGGCGCCGGCGAGCAGTTCCGCCCCGAGTTCCTTGCGATCGCGCCGAACAACCGCATGCCCGCGATCGTCGACCACGCGCCCGCCGACGGCGGCGCGCCGGTCAGCGTGTTCGAATCCGGCGCCATCCTGCTCTACCTCGCCGAGAAGACCGGCCGCTTCCTGCCCGCGGACCTGCGCCGCCGCACGGCCACGCTGGAGTGGCTGTTCTGGCAGATGGCGGGCCTGGGGCCGATGACCGGCCAGTACGGGCACTTCCATGTCTACGCGCCGGAAACGATCCCCTACGCACAGGAACGCTACGCCCGCGAGGCCCAGCGCTTGCTGGGTGTGCTGGACCGCCGCCTTGAGGGCCGCGCCTTCATCAGCGGCGACGCGTACACCATCGCCGACATGGCCTGTTACCCGTGGATCTCGCCTTACGTGAAGGCGCCGCTCGACCTCGAACCGCATGCGAACCTGCGCCGCTGGCGCGAGGCCATCGCCGCGCGCCCGGCCACGGCGCGCGCCTATGCGGTCGCCAAGGACCCCCGCTTCGCCCGGCCTGCCGAACTCAGCGACGAGCAGAAGCGCATCCTGTTCGGCATCACCCCCAAAGCCTGATCCCTCCCGCCACGCACGACCCACGGACCGCCGCGCATGCGCCTCCTTGCCGCCCTCACCCTCGCCGCCTGCGGCGCCCTCGCCTCGCCCGCCATGAGTTCGACGCCCGCCCCGACCGCTGCCACGACTGCCGCCACGCCGCAGCGACTCACGCTCGAAGCCATCACCGGCGACACGCCGCTGTCCGGCCCCACGCTCGTCCAGCCGAAGTTCTCGCCGGACGGCGCGCGCATCACCTTCCTCAAGGGCAAGGCCGAGAACCGCAACCAGCTGGATCTTTGGGCCTTCGACGTGGCGACGAAGCAGGCCGCGCTGCTCGTCGATTCGAAGGCGTTGCTGCCGGACGGCGAGGGTGAACTGAGCGACGAGGAGAAGGCGCGTCGCGAACGCCAGCGCACCGCCGCGCTGTCCGGCATCGTCGAGTACGCGTGGTTCCCGGATTCGCGCCGCCTTTTGTTCCCGCTCGGCGGCGAGCTCTACCTGTTCGACCTCGCCACGCCTGACGTCGGCGCGCGCAAGCTGACCACCGGCGAAGGCTTCGCCACCGACCCGAAGGTCTCGCCGAAAGGCGGTTTCGTCAGCTTCATCCGCGGTCGCAACCTGTGGGTCGTCGACGTCGTCACCGGCAAGGAAGCCCAGCTCACCGCCGACGGCAGCGACGTCATCGGCAATGGCGTCGCCGAGTTCGTGGCCGACGAAGAGATGGGGCGCCACACGGGCTACTGGTGGGCACCGGACGACAGCGCCGTCGCCTTCGCGCGAATCGATGAATCGCCGGTACCGATCCGCGAGCGCTTCGAGATCTACCCGGATCGCACCGAAGTGGTGCGGCAGCGCTACCCCGCCGCCGGCGAGCCGAACGTGCTGGTCCAGCTCGGCGTCATCGCGCCGACCGCTGGCGCGTCGCCGCGCTGGCTCGACCTCGGGCCGGAGAAGGACATCTATCTGACGCGCGTGGACTGGGCCGCGCCGAAGCGCCTGCTGTTCCAGCGCCAGAGCCGCGACCAGCGCAAGCTCGAACTCATCGAAGCCGACCTCGCCAAGGGCGCGCAGCGCACGCTGATTACCGAACGCAGCCGCAGCTGGGTCAACCTCCATGACCTGCTGCACGTGCTGGCCGATGGCCGCCTGCTGTGGGGCAGCGAGCGCAGCGGCTTCATGCACCTCTACCTGTTCGATGCCGACGGCCGTGATCCGCAGCCCGTCACCCGTGGCGACTGGATGGTGGAAGACCTCCTGGCGATCGATGAGGCGCGCGGCGTGGCCTATGTGAGCGGTACTCGCGACGGCGCGCTCGAGCGGCACGTCTACCGCGTGGCCCTCGATGGCGAGGGCGATCCCGTCCGCCTGACGCGTGATGCAGGCCTGCACGCCGCGAGTTTCGACCGGCAGGCCCAACGCTTCGTCTCGCTGTGGTCGAACGCCACCACGCCGCCGCAGACCCAACTGTTCGACCGTGACGGCGCCCTGCTCGCCACCCTCGTCGAGAACACGCTCGCCGATGGACACCCGTACTTCCCTTTCCGCACGATCCACTCGCCCGTCGAGTTCGGCACGATCAAGGCGGCGGACAACCGCACCGACCTGCACTACAGCCTGATCAAGCCGCCCGGCTTCGATCCGGCGAAGAAGTACCCCGTCGTCGTTTACGTCTACGGTGGCCCGGCGGCGCAGACCGTGACGAACAGCTGGCCGGGGCGCGGCGACCACTTCTTCAGCCGCTATCTCGCACAGCAGGGCTACGTGGTGTTCTCGCTCGACAACCGCGGCACGCCGCGGCGCGGGCAGGCTTTCCTCTCGGCCCTCTATCGCCAGCAGGGCACGGTGGAAGTGGAAGACCAGCTCAATGGCGTCGCCTGGCTGCGCGCGCAGCCCTGGGTCGACGCACGTCGCATCGGCGTGCACGGCTGGAGCAACGGCGGCTACATGACCCTGATGCTGCTGGCGCGCAGCCGCGGCGCCTACGCCTGCGGCGTTTCCGGCGCCCCGGTGACCGACTGGGCGCTGTACGACACGCACTACACCGAGCGCTACATGGACCTGCCCGCCGCGAACCCGGAGGGCTACGACAAGGCCCGCGTGCTCGCGCACATCGAAGGCCTGACCGAGCCCCTGCTGCTGATCCACGGCATGGCCGACGACAACGTGCTGTTCTCGAACGCGACGGTGCTGATGAGCGCCCTGCAGCAGCGCGCCCAGCCCTTCGAGCTGATGACCTACCCGGGCGCCAAGCACGGCCTTCGCGGTGCCGATGCGCTCCACCGTTACCGGGTGACGGAAGCCTTCTTCGGGCGCTGCCTGAAATGACGGGGCGGGCGCGCGCCGCCCGCTACAATCCGGAGCATGGACGTCTCCTTTCTCCTCGATGGGCTGAATGAAGCCCAGCGTGAGGCCGTTTCGGCGCCGCCGGGCCACTACCTCGTGTTGGCCGGCGCCGGCTCCGGCAAGACCCGCGTGCTCACGCACCGCATCGGCTGGCTGCACGCCGTCGACGGCGTGCCGCTGTACGGCCTGCTCGCCGTCACCTTCACCAACAAGGCGGCGCACGAGATGCGCCACCGCATCGCCGCCACGCTCGGTGTCGAAACGCGCGGCCTGTGGGTCGGCACCTTCCACGGCATCGCCCACCGCCTGCTGCGCCTGCACTGGCAGGAGGCGGGGCTACCGGAAGGCTTCCAGATCCTCGACGCCGACGACCAGCTGCGGCTGGTGAAGCGCGTCATCGCCGACCTCGACCTCGATGATTCACGCTTCCCGCCGCGCCAGGTCGTCTGGTGGATCAACGCCCGCAAGGACGAGGGCCAGCGCCCCGAGCACATCCAGATCGCCGGTGGCGACTACCTGGGCAAAGAGATGCTGCGCGCCTACGCCGAGTACGAGGTGCGCTGCCGCCGCGCCGGACTCGTCGACTTCGCCGAGATCCTGCTGCGCGCGCACGAGACCCTGCGCGACCACGAAGCGCTGCTGGCGCACTACCAGCGCCGCTTCACCCACCTGCTGATCGACGAGTTCCAGGACACCAACGCCATCCAGTACGCCTTCGTGCGCCTGCTGGCCGGCGCGCGCGGGCAGGTGTTCATCGTCGGCGACGACGACCAGGCCATCTACGGCTGGCGCGGCGCCAAGGTCGAGAACGTGCAGAAGGTACTCGCCGACTACCCCGGCGCGCGCACGGTGAAGCTGGAGCAGAACTACCGCAGCACCGGCACCATCCTCGCCGCCGCCAACGCGGTGATCGGCCACAACACCGACCG
>JAIXTZ010000186.1 GCA_027483745.1 Lysobacteraceae bacterium | reverse complement strand
GCGACGATGGCCGGCGTGCGGCAGCCGGAGACATCGATGCCGGGGATCATGTTCAGCGCGTCGGTGGCGATGACGGTCTTCGGCCAGAGGGCATTGACCGCCACGCCCTGCGGGCCGAACTCGGCGGCGAGGCCGAGCGTCACGAAGCTCATGCCCATCTTGGCCAGCGTGTAACCGGTGTGCGGACCCCACCACTTCGGGTCGAGGGTGGGTGGCGGTGCCAGCGTGAGGATGTGCGGGTTCGCCGCCTTCAGCAGGTGCGGCAGGGCCTTCTGCGCGCAGAGGAAGCTGCCGCGGCTGTTGACCTGGCTCATCAGGTCGAAGCGCTTCATCGGGGTCTCGAGCGCGCCCCTCAGCCAGATGGCGCTGGCGTTGTTCACGAGGATGTCGAGCCCGCCGAAGCGTTCGACCGTCGCGGCGACAGCGGCCTCGACCTCGGCCTCCTCGCGGATATCGCATTTGATGGCCAGGCCACGGCCCCCGGCCTCGTCGACCGCGGCCGCGGCGCTGTGGATGGTCCCCGGCAGCTTGGGGTTCGGCACCGACGACTTCGCCGCGATGGCCACGTTCGCGCCGTCGCGGGCGGCCCGCAAGGCGATGGCGAGGCCGATGCCGCGCGAGGCGCCGGTGATGAGCAAGGTCTTGCCGGAGAGGCTGGACATGTACGGACGGCACAAGTTTCGGAGCCATAGGGTAACGGTTGCCCGCCCGATGGGGCGTCAACGCCCCGCACGGATGGCGCGCCGCAACAGCGTCATCCGGGCGCCTTGACGACCCACCTATACTTCACGGATGGATTCCATCCGCTGGGACGCCCTACTCGACTGGATTTCAAGACACCCCGTCGCCGCCGGCGTGGTGATCTTCCTCGTCGCGTTCGGCGATGCACTGCTGTTCGTCGGCGTGGCGATCCCGGCCACGCCGCTGCTGTTTGCCGTCGGCGCTCTGGTGGGTCTCGGCCACATCGATGGCACCTATGCGGTGGCTTGCGCGGCGCTGGGCGCGTTCTGCGGCGATGGCGTGAGCTACGTGGCCGGACGCCGTTACGGCGATTCTTTGAGGACCCGTTGGCCCTTCGCGAAGAACCCGCAATGGCTGGAACGCGGTGACGCGGCGTTCCGACGCCACGGTATGAAGAGCCTCGTCATCGGCCGCTTCGTCGGCGCCATCCGGCCATTCATCCCGGCGATCGCCGGCATGGTCCGGATGCCGACACAAAAGTACGTGTTCGCGACGGGTGTAGCGGCCGTGCTGTGGGCACTCGCATTCCTCGCACCAGGCTGGCTGTTTGGTGCATCGCTGGATCTGGTTGCGGCGGTGGCCGGCCGCTTGGCCATCGTCATCGGGCTGGTGCTCGCGCTCGTCGCCGTGGTGTGGGCCGTAGTGCTCTACTCGTGGCGGTGGCTGGCGCCGCGCGCTCACGGGCTGCTGGTGCGACTGCTCGATTGGTCGCACCGCCATCCGGTGATGGGCCGCTATTCGGAAGCGCTGATCGACCCCAACCGTCGCGAATCGCCATCCCTGCTGTTGCTCGCCATCGCGCTGCTGTTCGGTGCTTGGGGCTTCTTCCAGCTGCTGGTCTCCGTGGGCGCCGGCGAAGCGCCATCCCGCTTCGACCTCGCGTTCCACCAGACGATGTTCGGGCTAAGGCATCCGCTGGCCGACCCGGTGATGGGCTTCCTTGCCACGCTGGGCGACCCGGCCGTGCTCGGCCCGGCCGTCGCCGCGGTGGCGGCTTGGCTCTTCTGGCGCAAACGCCGCATCGCCGCCTGGCATTGGATCGCCGCGCCGAGCTTCGCCATCGTTTTCGCATGGGCCTTGGGCTGGCTCATCGACCTGCCCAAGCCGCCCGCAGCGACTGCGGTCAGCGGCTTCTCGTTCCCCTCGCAGACCGTGCTTCTGGCCACCACGGTCTACGGCTTCTTCGCCGTGCTCGTGGCGCGGGAAATGCCCGGCCGACGCCGCGTCTGGCCCTACGTGGTCGCAGCGCTCCTGGTGGGCCTCCTCGGGTTCTCCCGCCTCTACCTCGGGGCGCATTGGCTCTCCGACGTGCTCGCCGGTGCCAGCTTGGGCCTACTCTGGATCACCGCCCTGGGGCTGGCCTACCGGAGGCGCGTGGCGCGATCCTTTTGGGTCCGGCCGGTGACGGCCATCTTCTTCGGCGTCGTGCTTCTGGTGGGCGGCTGGCACGCCACGCGCTCGGCGGACGACCTGGTCACCGCCTACGATCCGCCCATCGGACGGCAGTCCATCGATGCCGAGCGCTGGATCGGCGGCGACCCGGAACTGCACCTCCCTTCGCGCCGCAATGAGCTGCGAAGCCGGGATGCCTGGCCGCTGAACGTGCAATACGCCGGCCACCTCCCGCCGTTGCTGGAGCAGCTGCAAGCCGCAGGCTGGACGACCCTGCCGCAAGCCGACTGGCGCGGCCTGCTCATGATGCTCGATGACGATGCGACGCCGGACACCCTTCCGATCATGCCGGCAACGCACGAGGGGCATCCCGAGGCCCTGCTGATGGTTCGTATCGGCGCCAACGCCGAGGAACGGCAGGTGCTCCGGCTGTGGCCTGCGCCCTACGCACTGGGCCATCGCGACGAACCGCTGTGGCTGGGCACGGCACAGACGCTGGGCTTTGCCACGCGAGGCGAGGGCTTCGTGCGCTACTGGGCCGTGCAGGACGCCAGCAACGATGCGCTCGCGCGCTTGGCCGATGACGCAGCGACGCTCCGCGTGAGCGACGACCGCGGAGTGCTTCGGCTTCGAGCGCCGCCCTCCGGCGACTGAGCGACGCTCAGGCCAGCTGCGGCAACCAGCGCAGAACGGCATCAAGCCGTAGCGAGGGATCGTCCTCCTCCAGGAGATGGAGACGCTGGTCGGCATCGAGAGGCAGCAGTTCTGCCAGCCGGCATGACACCCATCCGGCGTCGTCGAAACTGGCGTTGTCGGCGAAGGCATGCGGCCCACCAGCCCGCTCGAGCATGCGCTTGAGAAGATCGACGAGGAAACCATGCTGCGGCTCGACGCTGATCGGGGGCGTGGGCGGCAGCCACCTCACCTCGGCCACCACGAGGCCATCCGACTGGGTCGCGGTGCTCGCGACGGCGAACCGGCGCTCGCCCTCGACCGCGATACCCAGCACGCCGCCGGGCTGCACATGGAAGTCGACGATCCGCGCCTCGGTACCGATTTCCGCGGGCTGCGCCGGACCGCCGACCTCGGGCCCATCGACGATCAGAGCGATACCAAAGCTCTCGCCCTTGCGCGCGCATCGCTTGACCATGTCGAGATAGCGCGGTTCGAACACGCGCAGCGCCATCACGCCGCCAGGCATCAGCACGGCCTTCAGCGGGAACAGGGGGAGGGAATGGGTGGCGGATGGGTGGGGGGCCATGGCGAACCGGTCGGTGCGGGGCGATCGAGCGTTCGAAGGATGGTCGCGCAAGGCGCTTCAAGGACGTGACCGAAGGCTCAACCCGCGCATGTCGGCGACCCGATTGCGAAATCTGCGGCCAAGCCGTCAGTTCCCTGCGCAACCAAGGTCTTTTTCCGTCAATAGCTTGTCACCGAGTCTTCGCTCGAATGTGGACCACATCACGACGACCGCTTGACAGGGCTGAAAACCGCGTGTTTTTGTCCTTCCCATGAACTTCACCGCCCCGACCTTCGCTGCGCGCACCGCCTCGGCCCTCCCGGCCGCGGTCCGTGACGTCGCGCTGGTCGCGGCGCTTGTTGTCGTCGTCGTCCTTCTTATTACCGCCTCAACCGGTGCGGGATCGACGTGACCTAGCAACAACGCAACAACAAGGTCCGAAACGAAAACCCCGCACCGGCAACGGTGCGGGGTTTCGCGTTTCTCAGGCCTTCGAAAAATCCCCAAAGCCTAGAAACCGCCCGCACACCGTGAACTCCGACCAGATCAAAGCCGGCCCCTCCCGCGCTCCCGCACGCGCCATGCTGCGCGCCACCGGCCTGTCCGACGCCGACATCGCCAAGCCGCTGGTCGGCGTGGTGCACACGTGGTCGGACATCTCGCCCTGCAACCTGACGCTGCGTGAGCTGGCGCAATCGGCCCGCGAGGGCATCCAGGCCGCGGGCGGCACGCCGGTCGAGTTCAACACCATCGCCGTGACCGACGGCATCGCCATGGGCACCACCGGCATGCGCGCCTCGCTGCCCTCGCGCGAGGTGATCGCCGATTCGATCGAACTGGCCGTGACCGGCCACTGCCTCGACGCGTTGGTGGTGCTGGTGGGCTGCGACAAGACCAT
>JAIXTZ010000030.1 GCA_027483745.1 Lysobacteraceae bacterium | reverse complement strand
ACCGGGTAGGCCTCGGGGTGCACGGCCGAGGCGTCGAGCGGCTCGTCGCCACCGGCGATGCGCAGGAAGCCGGCGCACTGCTCGAAGGTCTTCTCGCCGAGGCGCGGCACCTTCAGCAGCTCGCGGCGCGACTTGAAGGCGCCGTGTTCATCGCGATAGCGGACGATGTTTTCCGCCACCGTGCTGGTCAGGCCCGACACGCGCGCCAGCAGCGGCGCGGAGGCGGTGTTCACGTAGACGCCGACGGCGTTCACGCAGTCCTCGACGCGGGCGTCGAGCGCGCGCGCCATCGCGAACTGGTTCACGTCGTGCTGGTACTGGCCGACGCCGATCGCCTTGGGTTCGATCTTCACCAGCTCGGCCAGCGGGTCCTGCAGGCGGCGGGCGATGGAGACCGCGCCGCGGATGCTGACGTCGAGGTCGGGGAACTCGCGGGCGGCGAGCTCGGAGGCCGAATACACCGAGGCGCCGGCCTCGCTGACGACGATCTTGGTGAGCTTCAGCTCCGGGTGCTTGGCCATCAGCTCGCCGGCCAGCTTGTCGGTCTCGCGGCTGGCGGTGCCGTTGCCGATGGCGATGAGTTCGACGGCATGCGCCGCGCAGAGCTGCTTCAGGCGGGCGATGGACGAATCCCACTGCCGCTTCGGCTCGTGCGGGTAGATGGTGTCGTAAGCGACCAGCTTGCCGGTGGCGTCGACCACGGCGACCTTCACGCCGGTGCGCAGGCCCGGGTCGAGGCCCAGCACCGGGCGCATGCCGGCGGGCGCGGCCAGCAGCAGGTCCTTCAGGTTGTCGCCGAACACGGTGATGGCCTCGGCCTCGGCCTTCTCGCGCGCGGTGCTCACCAGGTCGACCGACAGGTGCATCAGCAGGCGCGCGCGCCAGGCGAGGCGGCAGGTCGTGAGCAGCCAGGCGTCGGCGGCGCGGCCCTTCGGACTGACGCCGGCGGCGAGGGCCACGCGGCCCTCGGCATAGGCGTGGCCGGCCTCGAGGTCCGCGGTGGGTTCGAGGTCGACGCTCAGGATCTCCTCGCGGCGGCCGCGCAGCAGGGCGAGCATGCGGTGCGAGGGGATCGTCGCGATCGGCTCGACATGCTCGAAGTAGTCGCGGTACTTCGCGCCTTCGCTTTCCTTGCCCGGCATCACCTTCGAGCGCAGCACGCCCTTGGCCTGCAGCCATTCGCGCAGTTCACCCACCAGCGCCGCGTTCTCGCCGATGCGCTCGATCAGGATGGCGCGCGCGCCGTCGAGCGCGGCGGCGGTATCGGCCACGCCTTTGTCGGCGTCGACGAAGCCCGCCGCACGTTCCTCGGGCGCGACGGTCGGGTCGGCCAGGATCGCGTCGGCCAGCGGCTCCAGCCCGGCCTCGCGGGCGATCTGCGCCTTGGTGCGGCGCTTGGGCTTGTAGGGCAGGTAGAGGTCTTCGAGGCGCGACTTGCTGTCGGCGGCGAGCACGTCATCCAGCAGCGCCTTCGTCAGCTTCCCCTGCTCGGCGATGGACGCGAGGATGGCGTCGCGGCGCTCTTCCATTTCGCGCAGGTAGCCGAGCTGCTGCTCGAGGTTGCGCAGCTGCGTGTCGTCGAGGCCGCCGGTCACTTCCTTGCGGTAGCGGGCGATGAAGGGCACGGTCGCGCCTTCGTCCAGCAGTTCGACCGCGGCGCGCACCTGCGCGGGTTGTGCGCCGATCTCTTGGGCAATCCGCTGGGCGATGGTGGCCGCGATGGCGGCGGCGGGACGGACGGGCGCGGCGAGGCCGGCGGCTTCGGGGGCGGGTGCAGCAGGAACGGACATCGGGACTCGGGAACGGGTGGAACGGCCGACGATTGTCCCCCCGGCCGCTGGCGCCGGACAGGCTGGCGGAATGGACCGCGCTGTGTCAGGCCGCCGCGGCCTGGCCTAGGGCGCGGCCCGCGGGGTCAGCGCCTCGGCGACCGCCGCCGCTTCGCGCCTTTGGAACGCCTCGCCATGGCGGACCTCGCGCGTCGTCGCCCAGAGCCGCTGCGCCAGATCGGCGTTCGCGGCAACGAACGAGTGGGAGAGTCCGAGGAAGTAGCGCTTGTCGAGGATGGGTTCGGGCAGGGCTTCCAGCGTGTCGAGGGCGGCGCCGCCCGCCGCCTGGAGCTGCGCCCAGCGGAAGGCGCTGAGGGCGATGGCATCGAGCTCTCCCTCGGACAGCCGGGACAGCTGCACCACGTGGTCCCGCGAAGACGCCTCGACCAACCAGCCCGCACGCCTCAGGTCATCCGCGATGGCGTAGCCCGGGAGGACACCGACGGGCCGCGTCGATCCCACCAGCCGGCCATCGACCACGCCGACCGCCGTGCCGCGTCGGCGGATAAGGACGATGGCGTCACGCCGCAGGACGTCGGCTTCGTGCGCCGGGGCGCCGGGCGGGAACGCGAACACGGGCACCCGCTCCGGCGAGAACGCGACCGCGAAGGCGCCGTGCTTCCGGCCTGCCGCCACCTCGGCGATGCAGTAGGTCCAAGGCTGAGGGTGGTAGTTGAAGCGCAGCCCGAGTCGTCGCGACACCTCATCGAGCAGCTCGAAGTAGAGCCCTTGCTTCTGACGGTTCCGCCACGGCACGGCCGGGGTTTCCTCGAAACAGAAGTCGAGCGTTGTCGGTCCCGCTGCGCGGGCGCGGGCGGCCGGATCGGCGGCCACCGCACCGGCGCCGAGGCCGGTGGCCAGCAGCAGGCCGGCGGCGATGCGGGCGCGGGTGCGCGTCATGGCGCGCCTCCGGCGTGCAAGCGGCCGCGTGCATCGGCGAGCGCGGCTTGGTAAGCCTCGCTTTCGCGCACGTCCGCGACGGCCTTCCAGATCCGCTCCGCGAGCTCGGGATGCCGGGCGACGAACGGCTTCGAGAGGGCGAGGAAATAGGGCTTGTGCCGCAGCGGCCGCGGCGCTTCCTCGAGATCTAGCAGCCAGGCGTGGCGCTGCCACCGGAGCTGGTGCATCTGGTCCGTGCCGACCGCGGCCGCCTCGATGCGTCCGGCGGCGAGCTTGCGCAGCAGCGCCTGCGGGCTTGGCGCCGCATCGTCCACGGCGTAGCCCTCGCGCCGTAGCTCCTGCGCGATGGATGTGGCGGGTTCGACGCCGATCGCGCCGACCAGCCCGGTGATCCGCTCGCCGTTGAAGTCGACCCGGGTGCCGCGTCGCCGCACCAGCACGTAGCCGCCCTCGAACATGCGCCTTGATGCATCTGGCGTGTCGCCCCCGGGGAAGGCGGCGAACGCTTGCCGTTCCGTCGTGACGCTCATGCCAAACGTGCCGTCCACGCGACCGGCGCGCAGGTCGTCGTGGCAGCGGCGCCACGGCCGCCCTTGGTACTCGAAGCGCAGTCCCGTGCGGGCGGCGACCGCGTTCAACAGGGTGAAGTTGAGCCCGATCTTCTCGCGCGTACGCCAAGGCAGCACGTCGCTGTCCTCGAAGCACAGCACGAGGACGCTCGGCGCGGCGCCCGGCAGGGCGTCGGCCGTGGGTGGCGCCGGGCGGGAGAGGGCCACGCCCGGCAGCATCGCGAGGAGGAGAAAAAGTCGCCGCATGCCGCCGAGGCTAGCGAATTCCGTCACGCTTTTTGTCGAGACGGACCGTCAATTCCTGCCAGCGTCCTCCACGGCGCTGGCGTTCACGCGACCGGCCCAGGACCCGCCGTACTCCCAGGGCATCGGGGCGCGGTGGCTCTTCGGGCAGTGGCAGGGGGCGGTGGGCCCCCACTCGGCGCCACGCATCAGGCCGTTGCCGAGGCGCTGCCAGTAGAAGGTCGGGGCCGGGGTTTCACGCCCGCCGATCTCGGCCATGGTGGTGGCATCGAACAGCCGGCCGTTCGCCATCACGTGGGTGGTCCGGGTGCTGGCCTTGAGGTCCTCAAGCGGGTTGCCGTCGAGGATCACGAGGTCGGCCTTCTTGCCGGCCTCCAGCGAACCGAGGTCCTTGGCGAAGCCGAGGTGGTCGGCGCCGTCGATGGTGAACGCGCGCAGGGCTTCGAAGTTGGTGAAGCCGCCCTGGCCCAGCATCCACATCTCCCAGTGCGGGGCGAGGCCCTGCAGCTGGCCGTGGCCGCCGACCTGCACGCCGACGCCCGCATCGCGGAGGGTCTTCAGCGATTCGGCGACGGTGACATGCCAGTAATCCCAGTCCGGCCCGACCTCGCGACGGATGCTGCGCGAGTCCAACGTCTCGCGCGGGAAGAAGCGCAGCAGGCGCTCGTTCTCCCAGACGTTCTCGCGGGCGTACCACCAGTACTCGCCCGAGAGGCCGCCGAAGCTCACGACCAGCGTCGGCGTGTTACGCACGTCGGTCTGCCGCCACAGTTCGACCACGTCACGGCGCAGCGGTGCCACCGGCAGGTTGTGTTCGATGTTGCTGCTGCCGTCGACGATCATCGTGAGGTTGTGCTGCAGGGTGCTGCCGCCTTCCTCGACGGTCATCATCCCCAGCTCGCGCGCGGCCTGGTTGATCTGCTGGCGCTGGTCGCGGCGCGGTTGGTTGTAGCTCTTCACCGCGAAGGCGCCGTTGGCCTGCAGGCGGCCGAGGTGGTTGCGCGCGTCATCGATGGAGTTCACCACCGCCTTGAAATCACCGTCGGCGCCATAGAGGATCGTGCCGGTCGAGAACACGCGCGGGCCGACGAGGCGGCCGGCTTGCACCAGCTCGGCCTGCGAGAACACCGTCTCGGTCGTCGCCGACGGAT
Organism: Lysobacteraceae bacterium; assembly: GCA_027483745.1. The sequence goes on along the minus strand of JAIXTZ010000030.1, from coordinate 7,969 downwards.
CGAACATCGTGGTGATGCCGAAGGCGAGGTTGGCGTAGTAGGTCCAGTTGGCCTGCGGGATCACGCCGCTGAAGAAATGGCTGGAATGCGCGTGGGCATCGACGAAGCCCGGCACGACGGTCTTGCCCGTGGCATCGACGACGCGCGCGCCCTCGGGTACCGCGACGCTGCCGCGTGCACCGACCGCCACGATGCGGTCGCCGCGCACCAGCACCACGCCGTCCTCGATCACTTCCTGCGTGGATTCCGCATCGCGCATCGTGATGACGCGGCCGCCGGTGATCGCCACCGTCTCCGTCGGCGTGTCGACGGCGACGGTCGGCGCGAGGCTTGCGCCGCCGTTGTCGCGCGTGGCGCCGAGGTCGCGGCTCACGTACTTCCCGCCAGCCATCCAGTGCAGCGAATCGGCGTCCGACCAGTGCAGGTAGGCGCCGACCTGCGTGGTCAGCGCCGTCACCGGCACGGCCTTGGTGTCCTTCGAGAGCGCGATCGCCGCGCCGGTGGCCGGCAGCGGGGCCACGTAGGCGTTGAACAACTCGGTGAAGGCCACCTGCGTGCCGTCCGGCGAGACGCTTACGGCATCGATGTACTTGAGGTCGAGCACCTCGCGCGGCTGCTCGCCGTGCAGGCCCACCGACATCAGCTTCTTCGAAAGCCCGCCGCCCGTCAGGTAAAGCACGCGGTTGCCGTCGGCGCTGAACTGCGGTTCGCGGCCGTCATCGGCGACCTTGCGCGGCTCGCCGCCGGCCGCCGGCATCACGTAAAGGCCGGCGTCGCGGCCCCAGGCGCTGCCGATCATCGAGTTGCCGCTGTCGCGCACGAAGACGATGCTGCGGCCGTCCGGCGAATAGCGCGGGCCGTAGTAGATGCCGCGCACGGTCGTGAGTACGCGCTCGCTGCCGCTGCGGAGGTCGCGCTCGACGACCTGGCCGCGCGTCTCGTCGTTCCAGGTGGTGAACACCAGCTTGGTGCCGTCCGGCGAGAAGGCCGGCTGGTACTCGAAGCGGTCGTTGCGATCACTGATCGCGCGCGCGCGGCCGCTGCCCTCGCGCAGCCACAGGCGGCCCACGGCGTGGAAAGCCACCCGGCGGCCGTCGGTGGACGTGGCGACGTCGCGGATCATCCGCGGTTCGAACGTGCCGTCGGGCAAGGTCTTGGCCTGCCGCGGCGCCTCGGTGACGCGCTGTTCGACCTCGGCAGTGAAGGGAATGTTCGTGGCTTCGCCGCTGGCCGCATCGACGCGCCAGAAGTGGCCGTCTTTGCCCCACACCACGAGGGCCGCACCGTCCGGCGTCCAGTCGAAATTGGCGTAGGGCCCGAAGATCGCCCAGCCTTCCTGCTGGTCGCGCTCGAGGCCATCCCACAGCGGGCGCACCTGGCCCGATTCGAGGTCCATCAGGTGCAGCACGGACTTCTCGCGCACGCGCTTCACGAAGGCGAGGGTCTTGCCGTCCGGCGAGGGCTGCGGGCGCACCGCGCCACCGGGGCTGCTCACCAGCGTTTCGATCTCGCCGGTCTGGCGGTCGAGGCGCTTGATGGCGTAGATCAGGCCGTGCGGGTCCTTGTTGTACTGGAACGACGGGCCTTCGCTGACGTCCTCACTGAAGTAGACGTAGCGGCCGTCCGGCGACACGGCGGGTTCACCGAGGTCCTGCTGGTCGTTCTTCTGCGTCGTCAGCTGCAGGCCGTCGCCACCGTCGCGGTGGTAGAGCCACAGCTCACCGGCGCCGAGCGAGCGCATGCCGGTGAAGTGCTTGCGGCCGATCAGGTACTGGCCGTCGGGCGTCCACGCGGGGTTGTTGAGCAGGCGGAAGCGTTCCTTCGTCACCTGCACCGTGCGCGTGCCATCGGCCTGCATCCGCCACAGGTTGTTGCCGCCGTCGCGGTCGGAGGTGTAGGCGATTTCGCGGCCATCCGGCGAGTAGCGCGGCTGCACGTCCCAGGCCGGGCCCGAGGTGAGGCGCGTGGCGCGGCCGCCGTTGATCGGTAGCCGGTAGAGGTCGCCGAGCATCGAGAACACCATCGTGCGGCCATCGGGCGCGACGTCGAGGTCCAGCCACGTGCCTTCGTCCGTCGTGAAGCGCACGGTCTTCGTCGGGCCATGTTCGGCGTTGACGTCCCAGGCGGGGGTGTCGGCGGCGAACGGGGCGGAGGCGGCGAGGGCGAGCGCGGCGGCGATCGCGAGACGGGTGTGGCGCATGCGTGGGTTCCCCTGGGGCGAGCCCCCGAGCGTAGCGGCAGTGGCGCTGCCCGGCCTGTGCCGAAGCGCAGGGTTCGCTCAGCGAGCCGGCGGGAAGCGCCGGGCGCGGGCGTCGCGCCGGGCAGCGGCGGCGTCGAGGATGCCGGCTCGTCCTTCGGCGTCCGCCCCGTGCCAAGCCTTGATCTCCTCCAGCGTCCGCCCGCAGCCCACGCATTCGTCGGCATCGTCGAGACAGCACTGGCGGATGCAGGGCGACGCCGGCGTGGGCGCCTCGTCGATGGGGCGACGAGGAGGCCGGACCATCGGCGGCCGAGCCGGCGCCATGCCGCTCAGTCCCTGGGGCGCTCGCCGGCGGCGAGCCGGGCTTCGAGGGCGCCCAACCGGGCCTCGAGCGCCTCGATGCGCGCGAGCAGCACATCGTCGCTCCGCGCTGCGGATTCACGCGTTGGCGCGACGCCGGTGTCGAGGGCCATCGCGCTGAAGTCCACGGGACCGCAAAGCAGGTGCGCCCAGCGGCCTTCGCGTTGGCCCGGTGCGCGGGGCAGGGCGACCGCGAAGCCCCGGGCGGCGAGGCGCTCCAGCGCATGGGCGAGGTCGTCGGCATCGGCGTAACGATGAAGGCGCTCGCTGCGCGACTGCAGTTCCGCCGCGGTCTGCGGGCCGCGCAGCATCAGCAGGGCCAGCGCCACGAGCTGGCCGCGGGTGAGCTCGAGCGTGCGTGCGGCGCTGTGCTCGAAGCGCAGGGCGCGGGCGCCATCGACGCGCCGCGCGAGGGACTTGGCCTCGAGGCCGCGCAGCGCGCGCGCCACTTCGCCGGTTTCCAGCGCCATCACCGGTTCACGGCTGGTCTTCTGGTTCGCGGCCTGCAGCGCCGCGTTCTCGGTGAGCGGGTACTGCTCGGGCGTGGTGGCTTCTTTCTCGACGAGGCAGCCGAGCACGCGGGCTTCGGCAGCGTCGAGCAGGAGGGAAGGGGTGTCGCTCATCGGGGGCTCCGCGGCGAAGGGCCGCGTTGGACAGGGAGGCCGCCAGACTAGCCGACGGCCCGTGCCTCGTACGTTTCACCCGGGCTGCAGAGGCCATTGGGCAGCATCGCGCGATGTCCCACGCCCTCGTCTGGTTCAAGCGCGACCTGCGCATTGCCGACCATGCGCCGCTGCTCGCCGCCGGGGCCAGCGGCCGGCCGGTGCTGCCGGTGTACGTCATCGAGCCGGCGCTGTGGCAGCAGGACGACGCCAGCGCGCGGCAGTGGGCGGTGTTCCGCGAGGGCTTGCAGGAACTGCGCACCGAACTCGCTGCACTCGGCGCACGGCTACAGGTGCTGCGCGGCGATGCCGTCGAGGCCTTCGCGGCGCTGCACGGCGCGTTCGGCCTCGCCGAAGTGCACGCCCACGAGGAAACCGGCAACGCCTGGACCTTCGCCCGCGACCGCCGCGTGGGCGCGTGGCTGCGCGAGGCCGGCCTTCCCTTCATCGAGCACCCGAACGGCAGCACGGTGCGCCGCTTGCGGCGTCGCGACGGCTGGGCGCGGCACTGGGAAGGCCACAACGGGGAGGCGCCGTTGCCGGCGCCCGTCGCGCTGATGCCGGCTCGCCCGCTGAACGGGATCGATCACGCGTCCGGCCGTGCACTCGCCGACCTCCGCTGCGAGGCCTTGCCCGGTGCCCTTGACCTCGGCCTGCCCGACGACCCCTGCCCGGGGCGCCAGCCGGGCGGGCGGGCCTCGGCGCTGCGCTTGCTCGGCAGCTTCGTCGACGGCCGCGGAGCCACCTATTCGCGAGGCATGAGCAGCCCGATCAGCGCGCCGAAAGTGTGTTCGCGGCTGTCGGTGCATTTCGCCACCGGTACGGTCTCGATCCGCGAAGCCGTGGCCGCCTCGCGCGACGCGCAGTGGGCCGGGCGCGGCACGCCGGCGCGGGCCCTGCAGAGCTTCGAATCACGCCTGCACTGGCAGGGCCACTTCATGCAGAAGCTCGAGAGCGAGCCCGCCATCGAGTTCCGCAACACGCATCGCGGCTTCGACGGCCTGCGCGAAGGCGATTTCGACCGCGCGGCCTTCGAGGCCTGGCGCACCGGCACCACCGGCTGGCCCTTCGTGGATGCCTGCCTGCGCATGCTCAGCACGACCGGCTGGATCAACTTCCGCATGCGGGCGATGCTGGTTGCGGTCGCGAGTTACCACCTCTGGCTGCACTGGCGCGAGACCGGCCTGCACCTCGCGCGGCAGTTCACCGACTACGAGCCCGGCATCCACTGGCCGCAGGTGCAGATGCAGAGCGGCGTCACCGGCATCAACATCCCGCGCATCTACAACCCGGTGAAGCAGGGCCTCGACCAGGACCCGGACGGCACCTTCGTGCGCCGCTGGGTGCCGGAGCTCGCGGCCTTGCCCGCGCCGTGGATCCACCTGCCGTGGCAGCTCCCGCCCGCCCAACTCGCGAAGCACGGCGTGGTGCTCGGCCGCGATTACCCCGAACCGATCCGCGACCACGAACAGGCCGCGCGCGAAGCGAAGGCGAAGCTCACCGCCTGGTGGCGCCACGCCGAAGGCATGCGCGAAGGCGCGCGCGCGGTGCTGGTGAAACACGGCAGCCGGATGAAGCAGACGAGGCCGCGCCTCGACGGGAGCGGCGCCGGCTCGCGGGCAAAAGAAAATCCCGCGCCGCACGGGGCGACGCAGGGCGATCTGTTCGGCTGACGCTCGCCGGGGCTTAGAAGCTGTAGCTCAGGCGGCCGTAGATGAAGCGGCCCGAGCGGCCGAACGGCGCGTAGTTGGAGTAGGGCGTGTTGCCCGTCGTATTCAACGAGCGCGCGTTCGCGCCGTTGGCCGGCAGGGCGACGGGGAACGGGTCCGGGTAGCGGTCGGTCAGGTTCTCGGCGCCAATCGCAAGCTCCGCGCCTTCCCACAGTCGCACGCGTCCTTCCAGATCGAGGACCACCTCGGGGCTCAGGCGGAAGTCGGTGGCCGCCGTCGTGCCCGGCGCGAGCACCTCGCCGTAGCGGGTCGCCCGCAGCGTCGCGCCGAAGCGGTCGAACGACCAGTTCAGGTTGGCGCCGAACTTGTCCTTCGGCGAGCCTTCCTCGAACGTCAGCACGTTCACCCTTCCGAACAGCACCGGTGCCGGGTTGAACGACGACAGCACGCTCGTCGTCGGCAGGCGCGTGACGTCCGTGTTGTTCCAGTTCGCCAGCAGGGTCAGGTCGAAGCGCCCGGCCGACGCCGTCTCGAAGGGGACGGTCAACACCACGTCCACGCCGGTGGTCTCGGTGTCCACGCCGTTGATGAAGAAGCGGCCGCCGCCGATGCCGACGAAGCCCTGTGCGGCCAGGAAGTTGCGGACGGCCACATCGGTCGCCGACGTGCCGGTGCCGATGTTCTCGGACAGCACGATGCGGTTCTCGATGTCGATACGGTAGGCGTCGATGGTCAGCGTGGCCTCGCCGACGTTGATGACCGCGCCAAGCGACAGGTTGACCGAGTCCTCGGCCTCCAGCGGGCGCGCGCCAAGGGCCGCCGCCACGGGGCTCGTGGCCGGGAAGGTGGTGATCTCGAAGGGCACGCCGTTGATGAAGTTGGTCGACGTGGCGGTGAAGAACTGCTGCTGAGGCGACGGCGCGCGGAAGCCGTTCTGCAGCGAACCACGCAGTGCGAAGGCCTCGTTGAAGTCGTAGCGCATCGCCAGCTTGCCGCTGAGGTTGCTACCGAAGTCGGAGTAGTCCTCGCCGCGGATCGCCACCGAGCCCAGCAGCTTGTCGGTCAGGTTGGCTTCGAGGTCGACGTAGAGGCCGACGGCGTCGCGCGACTCGTCCACTTCGTTCGCGGGGCGGAAGCCGGGGAAGACCTGCGCGCCCGAGGCGGTCGGGGCACCGCTGAGAAGCACTCCGCCGTTGATGTAGGAGTTCGGTTCGCCAGCAAAGATGCGGTACGTCTCCTCACGCGCCTCGAGGCCGGCGCTGAGGTAGAGGTCTGAAGCGAAGGCGTCGAGCGCGAAGCTGCGCGTGCCACCGACGTTGAAGGTCGTCTGCGTGTAGTCGAAGCCGCCGGCCTGGAAACTGCGCTGGCTGCTGGGGCCGATGGACCGGTTCAGGGTGTTCTCGATGGTGAAATCCATCTCGTTGCGGCCCCACACGAGGGACGTGTCCATTGCCCACTCGCCCCAGTTCCACTTCACGCCGCCGGCCACGCTCGAATCGATGACGGTTGGGGCGATGATCGGCAGGAAGCCGTCCGGATAGATCGACGTGATGTTCCGGGCATCGCGGGCGGAGCGGTAAAAGCCCGCCGAGCGGGCATCGCGGTCTTGCCAGCTCGCCCATCCATAGAGCCGGGCGCCGCTGTCGAAGTCGATGCCGGCGTTGGCGAACAGGGTCTTCTGCTCCAGTTCCGGCTCGCCGTACCACGCGTTGAAGCGGTTGAAGGTGGCTTCCCGCGGGTCGAACGCGCCGTTGACCAGAGCGTACTGCTGGCGGTTGTCGTAACCGCCCCGCTCGGTGCGTTCCTGGTCCTTGAACTCCGCGGAGATCGTCAGGAATCCCGCCCCGCCGAGCGACAGCCCCTTCCATGCCGAAATCGTCGTCGTGTCGCCGTCGGAAACGTCGCGCGTCACTTCGGTCGGCTGCGCCCAGTTGGGCGTCGCCGGGGCGCCGGCCTGGACGCCGCCCACGCCGCCCGCGCTGGTGGGGGCGGCGATGATGCTGAAGGGCGTCACCGGGGTGGTGTACTCGCTTTCGCGTCGCCCATAGCTGATGGTGACGCCGCCGCCGCTGTCGTCCTCGCGCAACAGCACGTTGATCACGCCGGCGATGGCATCCGAGCCGTACTGCGCCGAGGCGCCGTCGCGCAGCACTTCGACGGTGCGCACCGCGGCGGTCGGGATGGTGTTGAGATCCACGGCCGCGGAGCCGCGACCGACCGAACCGTTGACGTTGACCAGCGCCGCCGAATGGCGGCGCTTGCTGTTCACCAACACCAGCGTCTGGTCGGGCGCGAGGCCGCGCAACTGAGCCGGGCGCACGGTGTCGGTGCCGTCGGTGAGGCCCGGGCGCGGGAAGTTGAACGAGGGCAGCGCCACCGAGAGCGCCTGGTTGATCTCCGGCGAGCCGGTGCGCTCCAGTTGCTGCACGCCGATGGCATCGACGGGGGCGGCGGTGTCGTTGCGGGAGCGGCCGGCGACGCGCGTGCCGGTGACGACGATGGCGTCGAGGGTCTGGGTGTCGTCGGCGGCCTCGGTGTTGACCGTGGCGTTCGACTGGGCGTGGGTGGCGCCGGCGGACAGGGCCGAGGCGATGGCGAGGGCGAGCAGGGCGGGTCGGTTCATGGCGACATCCTTGGGCTGGCGGTTCGGCGCGGCAAGACGGTGCGGGATTCCCATCGGGAATATGAAAGTTCCCTGACGGAAGATGCGCGGCGCTGGCGCCTGCGACAAGTCCCCGACGGCCACCCTGGCGTCTTCGCTCACGCCGCGCACACGGCCTCGGCCAGCGCTGGTGCCGGACCTCGGCCCGAAGGCCGCCCGGGCCTCAGTCGTCGTCGCCGGAAAGCACGCGCTTCTGCATGGCGTCGAGGTAGGCGTCGGCCTCGGCGGTGGAGCTGAAGATCTCGGAGAAGGGCACCGCCTTCACGAGGTCGAAGACCTTGCGGATCTGCGGCTGGGGGTTCGCCACCAGCACCTTGCCGCCGCGGCTGCCGAGGCTCTTGCGGGCGCGGAACACCGTGCGCAGGCCGGCGGAGCTGATGTACTCGAGGTCCGACAGATCGAGGACCAGCAGGTT
>JAIXTZ010000231.1 GCA_027483745.1 Lysobacteraceae bacterium | reverse complement strand
GCTCTCGATCGTGCCCTGCAGCTTGATGCCGTTGACGAGGTAGATCGACACCGGGATCCGTTCGCGACGCAGCGCGTTCAGAAACGGGTCTTGAAGGCTCTGGCCTTTCGACATGGGGAGTCCGGTGTGGTTGTTCTTCTCGGGAGCCGCATCGTAGCCCGCGGGGCGATCACGCGCGAGTGAGCGCGCGGTGCGGCACGCGGTCGCCGCGGCGGCGTTCAGGCGCCGGGATCGAGAAACGCCCGCATCGCGCGATCCAGCGCATCGCGCGAAGCAGCGGGATCGAACCAGAGCGCGTCATGTTCGCCGCGCAGCCAGGTGAGCTGGCGTTTGGCGAGGTGGCGCGTGGCGGCGATGCCCTGCTCGACGAAGGTTGCGGCGTCGGTGCCGCCGTCGAGGTGCTGCCAGGCCTGCCGGTAGCCGACGGCGCGCATCGCCGGGAGGTCGGGATGCAGGCGCGGGTCGGCCTTGAGCGCGCGCACCTCGTCGAGGAACCCGGCCGCCAGCATGGCGTGGAAGCGGCGCGCGATGCGCTCGTGCAGAACTATGCGATCGGCGGGCGCCAACACAAGCTTGAGCACGCGGAACGGGAACGGTGCGCGCGGACCCCGGCTGCGGGCCTGCCACTCGCTGATCGGCACGCCGCTCAAGCGGAACACCTCCAGCGCACGCAACGTGCGCTGCGTGTCGCCGGGCTGGATGCGCGTGGCGGCGAGCGGATCGACGCATTGCAGCTCGGCATGCAAGGCCGGCAGTCCGCGTTCAATGAGTTCAGCCTGCAGCGCCTCGCGCATCGCCGGGTCGGATTCCGGCAGGTCCGAGAGCCCCTCCAGCAGGGCCTTGAAGTACAGGCCCGTGCCACCGACCAGCAAGGGCACGCGCCCCTGTCCGGCCAAATCGTGCATCTCGCGCAAGGCATCACGCGCGAAGTCGGCGGCGGAATACGGCTCATGCGGTTCGCGGAGGTCGATGAGCCGGTGCGGCGCCCGGGCAAGCGTCGCCGCGTCGGGCTTGGCGCTCCCGATGTCCAGACGCCGGTAGACCAGGGCGGAATCGACGCTGATGACGTCCGTCCCGAGGCGCTGGGCCCAATCGGCGGCGAAATCGGTCTTGCCGGATGCCGTTGGGCCCATCACGGCGACGGCCCGCGGACGGTGGTCGGCGCGAGGATCGGCGGCGAAGATCGGGGAATCGAGGGCGACGTGCGGCATCGGTGCGCAGCATAGCGACAGGACGCGCGGCCGCGGGCGCGGGCGTTGTGCCGGTTCGGACCGGGGCGTAGATTCCGTCACGAGCCCCGCCACTCCGACCTGTGGAGCCCGCCGTGTCGCGACTGAAGGCTTTCGGATTCCTGCTGGTGTTCCTGATCCCCGCCACCCTGCCCTTCGCGGCGTGGCTGGCCTCGCAAGGACTGGCGCCCGGCGTGGCCGCCTGGTTCCCCCTGGTGGCACTGTTCGTGCTGCTGCCCCTCGCCGACTACACGCTGGGCCACGACAGCGTGAACGTGCCGGTCGAGCAGGAACGCGCCTTCGCCCACTCGCGCTGGTTCCGCGGCCTCACCGTGCTGGCCTTGCCGGTGCACCTCGGCGTGCTGGCCTGGAGCGGATGGTGGTTCGCCGGCGCCGACCTGTCCCCGGTGGCCATGGCCGGCTGGCTGCTGTCGCAGGGCGTGGTCGGTGGCGTCCTCGCGATCAACACCGCGCACGAGCTGATCCACAAGGACAGCCGGTTCGAGCAGGCCGTCGGCGGCCTGCTGCTGGCGTCGGTCGGCTACCAAGGCTTCAAGGTCGAACACCTCCGCGGCCACCACGTGCACGTCTCGACGCCGGAAGACGCCTCGAGCGCCCGCTACGGCCAGAGCCTGTGGCACTTCCTGCCGCGCGCGCTCCTCCACAACACGCGCAACGCCTGGGCCCTTGAGGCCACGCGCCTGCGCAAACTCGGCCTGCCGGCCCTGCACTGGCGCAACGAGCTGGTCGGGTGGACGGCCGCATGGCTGGCGATGGCCGCGGCGATGACGGCGTGGCTCGGCGTCGTCGGCCTCGGTTTCTTCCTTCTGCAGGGCCTGTTCGCCGCGAGCTCGCTGGAAATCATCAACTACATCGAGCACTACGGCCTCGAGCGCCGGAAGCTGCCCGACGGCCGCTACGAGCGGACAACGCACCTGCACAGCTGGAACAGCGACTACCGGCTGTCGAACCTGATGCTGTTCCAACTGCAGCGGCATAGCGACCACCACGCCTTCCCGAAGCGGCCTTACGCGATCCTGCGCCACCACGCCGACAGCCCGCAGCTCCCCGGCGGCTACGCGTCGATGTTCGTCTTGGCGCTGGTGCCCCCGCTGTGGTTCCGCGTGATCCACCCCCGCGTCGAGGCCTTTCGGGCCCGCGTCGCGACGGCTTGATCGGTCCCGCTCGTTCTCATCCCCCACCGACAAAGGATTCCTGATGCTTCCAAACGCCGCTGCACGGGGCGCCGTGCTCGCCGCCGCCTTGGCGATCACTCCCCTCGCCCAGGCCGGCGTGCTCGCCACCGAGCTGCTGCCGATGCCGCTGGCGCCGGAGATGGAGAGTTCCGCCCAACTGCACCTGCCCGAAGCCTTCGATCCGGAAAAGCCGACGTGGGTGTCCTACAAGCTCATCGCCGTTTCCCCCACCGAAGACCCGGAGGGCCAGGTCGTCGTCACCGGTATGTTCGAGCGTGAGCCGACGTCCCCCACCGCCGGGACCGTCCTGTTCGAGCCTCGCGACCTTCGCGTCACGACGTCCGCCGGAACGATCCAGCAGCAGTTCGAGCAGAACTTCGGAATACGCAGCGAGTCCGAACTCCGATCAATCTGGGGCGACGCCATGTACGACGCCTACGTGGCGGTGAATGCCGGCACCGGCCGCCTGCTCGACGGCACCGCGGTGCGCGAGCTGCCGCCGTTGTCGCAGGGCGATCCGATCGTGCTGGTCAGCGTCGAGAATGCGAAAGGCATCCAGCCGGCCGGGCTGCTCATCACGGTGGGACAGGGCGAGATCCCCGCGCAGCACCAGCCGAACGTCGAATCCACCGGCGCGTTCCAGCTGGGGCTGGGGCTTGGAAAAATGCTGCCGATCCTGCTGCTGATCGGCGTGGGCTACGTCGTGTACCGCGTCATCCAGTCGCGGCGCGAAGCCTGAGCGGGGCGCTGCCTACTCGTCGTCGGGCCAGCGGATCGACGGCGTCGCGGGTTTCCCCCGCGGCGTCGGCACGGCGGCGACGGCCGCCCACACCTTCAAGGCATCGACGGTCGCGGCCACGTCATGCACGCGGACCAGCATCGCCCCGTTCTGCACGGCAATGAGGTGCGCGGCCACCGAAGCGGCCAAGCGATCCCCGACCCCACGCCCAGTGATCTGGCCGAGGCTCGACTTCCGCGACAGCCCCGCCAGCACCGGCACGCCGATCTCGGTGAAGCGCTTCAGGTGGGCCAGCAGCGCGAGGTTGTGTTCGAGCGCCTTGCCGAAGCCGAAACCGGGGTCGATGACGATGCGCCGCTTGTCGATCCCGAACATCTCGCAGGCGAACACGCGCTCGGCGAGGAAGCGGTGCACCTCGCCGACCACGTCGTCGTAGGCCGGGGCCTGCTGCATCGTCCGCGGCTCGCCGGCCATGTGCATCAGCACGACGGCGGCCTTCGACGCCGCCACCGCCTCGAGCGCCCCTTCCGTACGAAGCGCCATCACGTCGTTGACCATGCCGGCGCCCGCGGCCAGCGCGGCGCGCATCACGCCGGGCTTCGTGGTGTCGATGGAAATCGGCACCGTCGTCTTCGCCACCAGCGCCTCCACCACGGGCAGGACGCGAGAGCGCTCGGCGGCTTCGTCGACCGGCTCGGCTCCGGGCCGGGTCGATTCGCCGCCGATGTCGAGCACGTCGGCGCCCTCCTCCACGAGACGCAGCCCATGCGCAACGGCGGCGTCGACGGTTGCGTGGTGGCCGCCATCGGAGAACGAGTCCGGCGTGACGTTGACGATGCCCATCACCTGCGGGCGATCCAGTCGCAGCACGCGCCCGGCGCAGTCGAGGGTGGAAACGGTGTCGATGCCGAACATCGGAGAGCCTCGTGGCGTGGGCTCAGCCGCGGGTCCGCTCGAGCAGCAGCGTCATGAAGATGCCCTGCAGGACGGCATCGCGGGCTTCGCCTTCGATCGCGGCATGCGCATCGATGCGGTAGCGACCCTCCATCAGCGCGGGCACCTTCTGCACGCGCATGACCAGCGTCCCGTTGCGGTCCTTGAGAAGGTAGGCCGGATGGAACCAGTAGCCGGCGAACAGGCCGATGATCGGCAGGCCGGAGACAAAGCCGTCCAGGACCTTCACCCACGGGTTCTCTTCGCTGACCGTCAGCAGCAGGCCGTCGGAGGCTTGGATCTCGTAGTGCGCGCGCCACAGCGAGCGCATCCCGTGCCGACGCACGATGCCGATCGGCTTGCCCGCGGCATCGGCGATGCGATAGGCGGCGTTGAAATCCAGCATGCGGTCGGCGCGGATTTCGAACAGCCGGCGAGTCTGCGCCTCATCGGCGAAGACGGTGACGCTCTCCTTGAGCTTGAAGAGCTTCTGCTTGACGTAATGGGTGAGCGTGCCGCGCGCGTCGGTGACGCGGATCTGCGGCGAGAGCGCGATGCGCTTGAAGGCGATCTGGAGGGGGAACTGCATGGAGGGGCTCGAGGGGAAAGGGCGTCATGCTCGCCGCTGCGCCCGACATCCACAAGCCCGCACGCTAGTCGCCGATCTTCAGGATCAGCCAGCCGCCCACGACGGCCATCGGCAAGCCCAACAGCAGGCCGGCCCAGACCAAGAGTGCGGGCTTGCCGAGCCAGAGGTTCAAGCCCGAGACCACCAAGGCGGCAAACCCACTGCCTACCAGACCACCGCCGACCGCGCCGCGGAGGCGGCTGCGCCGCGACGCGCGCAGCAGGGCGGCCGCGTCGACCAACGGCGCCGAGCGGCCGGAGGCGATCAAGCCTGCGGCGCCGCGGGGCCCAGCGGGGCACCCGCCGAAGGGCCGTCGTTGTCCTTGACGGGGGCGCTGCCGGCCTTGCCCCAGTCCGCCGGCGGCCCCGGGCGACGGCCTTCCATGATGGCGTCGATCTGCTGGGCGTCGATGGTCTCGTAGGTCAACAGCGCCTCGGCCATCACATGGAGCTTGTCCATGTTGTCGGTGAGGATCTTCGTCGAGCGCGCGTAGGCCTTGTCGAGAATGCCGCGCACGACCTCATCGATCCGGCGCGCCGTCTCGTCCGAGACGTTCTTGGTCTGCGACACGCTGCGCCCCAGGAACACCTCGCCTTCGTCCTCGGCGTAGGCGATCGGGCCGAGTTCGTCGGAGAGGCCCCACTTCGTGACCATGTTGCGGGCCATCTTGGTGGCCCGCTCGATGTCGTTCGACGCACCGGTGGTGACCTTGTCGGCGCCGAAGATCAGCTCCTCGGCCACCCGGCCGCCATAGAGCGAGCACAGCATCGACTCGATGTGGACCTTGTTGTAGCTGTAGCGGTCGCCTTCGGGCAGGTACATGGTGACGCCCAGCGCGCGACCGCGCGGGATGATCGTCACCTTGTAGACCGGGTCGTGGTCCGGCACGACGCGGCCGACGATGGCATGGCCGGCCTCGTGGTAAGCGGTCAGCTTCTTCTCATCCTCGCTCATGGCCATGGAGCGGCGCTCGGCGCCCATCAGGATCTTGTCGCGCGCTTTGTCGAAGTGCTCCATGCGCACCAGCTTGGCGTTCTCGCGGGCGGCGAACAGCGCGGCCTCGTTCACGAGGTTGGCCAGGTCGGCGCCCGAGAAGCCCGGCGTGCCGCGTGCGATGGTCATGGCCACCACGTCGTCGGCCAGCGGCACTTTGCGCATGTGCACCTTGAGGATCTGCTCGCGGCCCTTGACGTCCGGCAGGCCGACGACCACCTGGCGGTCGAAACGACCCGGACGCAGCAGGGCCGGATCGAGCACGTCCGGACGGTTCGTCGCGGCGATCACGATCACGCCTTCGCCGCCTTCGAAGCCGTCCATCTCGACGAGCATCTGGTTGAGGGTCTGCTCGCGCTCATCGTGGCCGCCGCCCAAGCCGGCACCGCGATGGCGACCGACGGCGTCGATCTCGTCGATGAAGATGATGCACGGGGCGTGCTTCTTCGCCGTGTCGAACATGTCGCGCACGCGGCTGGCGCCGACGCCGACGAACATCTCGACGAAATCCGAGCCGGAGATGCTGAAGAACGGGACCTTGGCCTCGCCCGCGATGGCCTTGG
>JAIXTZ010000022.1 GCA_027483745.1 Lysobacteraceae bacterium | reverse complement strand
TCGACGATCTCGACGAGGTTCTCGATCGCTTCCGCGCGTTCGATCTTGGCGACGATCTGGGCGTCGGAACCGGCAGCGCGCGCCAGCTCGCGGGCCAGTTCGATGTCGGCGGCGGAACGGCAGAACGAGACGGCGATGAAGTCGACGCCGAGCTTGGCGGCGGTGGCGATGTGGCCGCGGTCCTCGTCGGTGAGTGCGCCCAGACTCAGGCCGCCGCCGAGGCGGTTCAGGCCTTTGCGGTTCGAGAGCGCGCCGTCGGTCAGGACCTCGCAGTGCACGACGTCGCCAGCGACCTTCTCGACGCGGAGGCTGATCAGGCCGTCGTCGAGCAGCAGGGTGTCGCCGGGACCGACGTCGCGCGGCAGGCCGAGGTAGCTGCAGCCCACCTGCGTGGCATCGCCCGCCGGCGCGTCGGCGCGGCAGACGAGGGCGAAGGCCTGCCCCGCCTTCAAGTGCACTTTGCCTTCGGCGAACTTCTCGATGCGGATCTTCGGGCCGGGCAAGTCCGCCAGCACGCCGATCTCGCGACCCGTACGCGAGGCCACGGCGCGGACCGCGGCGATGCGCTGCGCGTGCTGCTCGGCGGTGCCGTGCGAGAAGTTCAGGCGTACGGCGTTGAGGCCGGCGGCGAGCAGCGCGTCGATGACGCCCGGGGCATCGGTGGCCGGGCCAAGGGTGGCGAGGATTTTGGTGCGGCGCAGCGGCTGGCTCATGGTCACGCGGTGTTGGGGGCGATGCACCGTACGCTACCAGACCTTCACGGATCCAAACGCCATCAACGCCATGCACACGATTGCACTGCCCCAGGCGCCTCGCCGCCGACGCCTCGCTCTGGGCGGCGCGCTGTTCCTCGCCATCGATGCGCTGCTGATGGGCGTGGCCATCGCATGGATCACCCGCGGTGAGCACCTGGGCCTCGCGGTCGCCTTGGCCGGGGCCGGGGTCGTCGTCTCTCTGCTGCTGGCCCAGGCCCTCTCGCGGCCACCGCGAGCGACGCTGGTCGCCGGCAGCCTGCGCGTCGAGGCCGCCCATCGCGCCTTCGTGCTGGACCGCGCCGCGCTGCGCCGCGCCCGGATCCAGGAGATCGACCTCGCCACCCTGCCCGCGTCGGCCCTGCCGAAGCCCTTGGTCTCGACCTCGCGCTGGCGGACCGGCGATGCGCTGGGCTGGCAGGTCGACGGCGAAGGGCGGGCCCTGTTCTGCGCCGTGACCCGCCTCGGCCCGGCGCTTCGCATCGACGCCGACGAGGCCGGGACCCTGCTGTGGACCCCGACCGATCCGGCGGCGACGCAGCGCGCCATCGCCAACGCGCTCGCTGGCTGATTCAGCCGCCGCGGGCTTCGAGCGCGGCCACCGCCGGCAGGGTCTTGCCTTCGAGGAATTCGAGGAAGGCGCCGCCGCCAGTGGAGATGTAGCTGACGTCGGCCTCGACGCCGTACTTGTCGATGGCCGCCAGCGTGTCGCCACCGCCGGCGATCGAGAAGGCCTTGGACGCCGCGATCGCGCGCGCCAGCGCCTCGGTGCCCTTGCCGAAGGCGTCGAACTCGAACACGCCGACCGGACCGTTCCACACCACCGTGCCGGCCTGGGCGATCAGTTCGGCGTAGCGGGCGGCGGTCTTCGGGCCGATGTCGAGGATCATGTCGCCGTCCTGCACGGCGTCCACTGCGCGCACCGTGGCCGGCGCGTCGGCGGCGAAGGCCGGGGCCACGACCACGTCGTCCGGCAGCGGGATCGAGGCGCCGCGCGCCTTGGCCTTCTCGACGATGGCGCGGGCGGTGTCGAGCAGGTCCATCTCGACCAGCGACTTGCCGACCGGGTAGCCCGCGGCGGCGATGAACGTGTTGGCGATGCCACCGCCGACGATCAGCTGGTCGACCTTGTCGACGAGGCTGCCGAGCAGTTCGAGCTTGGTGCTCACCTTGGAGCCGGCCACGATGGCCAGCAGCGGGCGCGCCGGGTGGGCCAGCGCCTTCGCCAGCGCGTCGAGCTCGGCCATCAGCAGCGGGCCACCGGCGGCGACCTTGGCCGCGCGGATGACGCCGTGGGTCGAGGCCTGCGCACGGTGCGCGGTACCGAAGGCGTCCATGACGAAGACATCGCACAGCGCGGCGTACTTGGCCGACAGCGCCGCGTCGTCCTTGCCCTCGCCGACGTTCATGCGGCAGTTCTCCAGCAGCACGACCTCACCGGGCTGCACGGCCACGCCGTCCACCCAGTCACGCACCAGCGCCACCGGGCGGCCGAGATGGGCGGAGAGGCGCTCGGCCACCGGCGCCAGCGAGTCCTCGGCGGTCCATTGGCCTTCCTTCGGGCGGCCGAGGTGGGAGGTGACCATCACCGCCGCGCCCTTCTCGAGGGCGAGGCGGATCGTCGGCAGCGAGGCGGTGATGCGCTGCTCCGACGTCACCTTGCCGTCGTCGATCGGCACGTTGAGGTCCTGGCGGATCAGGACGCGCTTGCCGGCGAGATCGAGGCCGGTCATGCGGAGGATGGCCATGGGGGCTCCGGGGCGATGGGAAAGGCGCGCATTGTCGCACCGTCCGCGGCAGGGCTAGCATGGCCGCATGGACGGGAAAACCACGCGCGCTGCGACCCTCGACGACGCCCTCGCGGCCCTGCGCCGCGGCGAGCCGATCGGCCTCCCCACCGAGACGGTGTACGGCCTCGCGGCCGACGCCCATGATCCGGCGGCCCTCCGACGCATCTATGAACTGAAGGGCCGGCCCTCGGACCACCCGCTGATCGTCCACGTCGCCGACGCGGTCACCGCCTCGCGCTGGGCCGGCGATTGGCCGGACGCCGCCGAAGCGCTGGCCGAAGCTTTCTGGCCCGGCCCGCTCACCCTGATCCTGCCGCGCGCCGCCAACGTGCCCGACGAGGTCACCGGCGGGCAGGACACCGTGGGCCTGCGCGTGCCGGCGCATCCGGTGGCGCAAGCCCTGCTGCGCGCCTTCGAGGGCGGCGTGGCCGCGCCGTCGGCCAACCGCTTCGGCCGGCTCTCACCGACCACCGCGGCGCATGTGCGCGAGGAGTTCGGCGACGCCGTGCCGATCGTGCTCGATGGCGGTGAATGCGAGATCGGGCTGGAAAGCACGATCGTCGATCTTTCCACGGACACGCCGCGCATCCTGCGCCCCGGCAAGATCAGCCGCCCCGAGATCGAAGCCGTGATCGGCCCGGTCGCCGAAGGCAAGGACGGCGACAGCCCGCGCGCCTCGGGCACGCTGGCCTCGCACTACGCGCCCCGCGCCAGCGTCGAGGTGCTCGCGCGCGCGCCGCTGGTCGCCCGCTACCACGAGCTCGCCAAGCGCGGGCAGAAGGTCGCCGCCCTGCTGCGCGGCCAGCCCTTCAAGGACATCGAAGGCGAAGTGCTGCCCAGCGACCTCGCCGGCTACGGCCATGCGCTGTACGCGGCGCTGCGCCGGCTCGACGCCCGCGGCTTCGACATGCTGCTCGCCGAACTGCCGCCGCACACCGCGGCCTGGGCGGCGGTCAACGACCGGCTGAAGCGCGCCGCCGCGCCGCGCGACGCCGATGGCACCTGAGCGCTCGCGCGTCCTCATCCTCGGTGGTGGCTTCGGCGGCCTCGCCGCTGCCAAGGCCCTGAAGGGCGCCCCGGTCGACGTCACCCTCGTTGACCGCACCAACCACCACCTGTTCCAACCTCTGCTCTACCAGGTCGCGACGGCCGGGCTGGCGGCACCGTCGATCGCCGCGCCGATCCGCCACATCCTGCGCGGCCAGCGCAATGTCACGGTGCTGATGGGCGAGGTGGTCGACATCAACCTCGCGGCGCGCACGGTGACGCTTGCGGAAGGCGGCGTCCTCGGCTTCGACCATCTGGTCGTTGCGACCGGCGCCACGCATTCCTACTTCGGCCGCGACGACTGGGCCACGCATGCGCCGGGCCTCAAGACCCTCGCCGATGCGCAGGGCATCCGCGCGCGATTGCTCGAGGCCTTCGAGCACGCCGAGCGCAGCCGCGACGCCGACGACCGCGCGGCCCTGCTGCGCTTCGTGGTGATCGGCGGCGGCCCGACCGGCGTCGAAATGGCCGGCACGCTGGCCGAGATCGCGCGCCACACCCTGCAGGGCGAGTTCCGCGGCATCGATCCCGCGAGCGCGGAAATCCTGCTGCTGGAAGGCGGCGCTCGGATCCTCGCCGCCTATCCCGAAGCGCTCTCCGCCAGCGCGAAGCGCCAGCTCGAAAGCCTCGGCGTGCGCGTCCGGCTGGGCGCAAAGGTGGTCGGCATCGATGCCGAGGGCGTGGACGTCGAATGCGAGGGCGTCCGCGAGCGCCTGCGCACGCGGAACGTCGTGTGGGGCGCCGGCGTCAAGGCTTCCCCATTGGGCGCGTTGCTGGCGAAGGCGGCCGGCATCGATCCCGATCGCGCCGGACGCGTGCCGGTGCAAGCCGACCTGTCCCTGCCGAGCCACCCGGAGGTGCAGGTCATTGGCGACCTCGCCGCGCTCAGCATCGATGGACAACCCGTGCCCGGCATCGCGCCGGCGGCCAAACAGATGGGCCAACACGCGGCCCGCAACGTCATCGCGCGCCTCCGCGGCCAGGCAACGACGTCGTTCCGCTACCGCGACTACGGCTCGATGGCCACCATCGGTCGGCATCGCGCCATCGGCGTCATCGGCGGGATGCGCTTCACCGGCCTGCTCGCCTGGTGGCTGTGGCTGTTCGCGCACATCGTGTTCCTGATCGGCTATCGCAACCGGCTCGTCGTGCTGATGGACTGGGCCTCGCAGTACTGGACGATGCAGCGTCATGCGCGGGTGTTTTCGCCCCGCGACGAGGCGCCCTGACGCCGTTCAGCCCTCGACCAGCCGCACCTCGGCCGTCGCCAGCCGCTTGAGCGCGGATCGCCGCTGCCGGTGCTCCCAGGTGTCGAACAGCACCCACTCGACTGGCCGCCACAGCGCGACCCAACCGAGGATCAGCAGGCCCTCGCGCAGCACCTCGGCGATACCGCCGCCTTCGGCGAAAAGCCCGCGAAGGCCAAGCGCGGCGAGCAGCACGACGACGCCCAGCAGCATCGCGAAGCGGTGCATGCGCGCACGCGCGGCGCGGCGCTTGTCGGCGCGCGCCCACAGCCAGCCGAAATGCGCGTGCACGGCCTCGGCCACTTCGGATTCGCGCGCCACCAGAGCCGGGGGCACGCAGACACGGAGCCGCAAAGGCTCGTCGCCCGGCGCGTCCTCCGCACACTCCAGCAGGTAGGCCTCGGCGGCGCGATCCAGCGCCTTGTCGCGGAACGGCGCCGGGTCGAGCAGGTCGTAGAGCTGCTCGAGGCGTTCGAGGCGGATCTCGATATCGGCCATGGGCCGATGCTGGAACGTGGCCGCCGAAAAGGAAAGTGGCAGGCATAGATGCCCCAAAGCAAAAGGCCGGCTTTCGCCGGCCCTTCGCGTGCAGCCCTGCGATGGCGAGGCTTACTTCGCCGCCATCAGCGCCAGCGTGGTGTCCAGCATGCGGTTGCTGAAGCCCCACTCGTTGTCGTACCAGGAGAGCACCTTCACCAGCGTGCCGCCCATGACGCGCGTCTGCGTGCTGTCGTAGATCGAGCTGCGCGGGTCGTGGTTGAAGTCGACCGACACCAATGGCTTCGTATTGATACCGAGAATCCCCTTCAGCGCGCCGTTCGAGGCTTCGAGCACGGCGGCGTCGATCTCTTCCTTGGTCGTGGCGCGGGCGGCCACGAAGGACAGGTCGACCACCGAGACATTGATCGTCGGCACGCGCATGGCGAAGCCGTCGAGCTTGCCGTTGAGCTCCGGCAGCACCAGGCCCACCGCGGCGGCGGCGCCGGTCTTGGTCGGGATCTGGCTCATCGTGGCCGAGCGGGCGCGGCGCAGGTCGGAGTGGTAAACGTCCGTCAGCACCTGGTCGTTGGTGTAAGCGTGGATGGTCGTCATCAGGCCGTGGACGATGCCCACCTTCTCGTGCAGCACCTTGGCGAGCGGTGCCAAGCAGTTGGTGGTGCAGCTGGCGTTGGAGATGACGGTGTCCGAGGCCTTCAGCACGCCGTGGTTCACGCCGAAGACGACGGTGGCGTCGACATCGGCGGCGCCCGGGGCGGAGATCACGACCTTCTTGGCGCCACCGGCGAGGTGCGCACCGGCCTTGGCCTTCGAGGTGAAGATGCCGGTGCACTCCAGCACCACGTCGACGTCGTTCGCGCCCCACGGCAGCTTGGCCGGATCGCGCTCGGCGAACACCTTGATGCGGTCGCCGTTGATGACGAGGTCGCCGCCGTCCACGGCCACGGTGCCCGGGAACTTGCCGTGGGCCGTGTCGTACTGCGTCAGGTGGGCATTGGTCTCGGCGTCGCCGAGGTCGTTGATCGCGACGATCTGGATCTCGCCGTTCCGCTGCGACTCGTACAGCGCGCGGAGGACGTTGCGACCGATGCGGCCGTA
>JAIXTZ010000045.1 GCA_027483745.1 Lysobacteraceae bacterium | reverse complement strand
GCGCTGTCGATGCTGACCTGGCCGTAGAGGTAGTCGACGTCATGGCCAGCCTGCGTGCCCGGCCCGATGATCACGCACTTGCTGGTGCTCGACGTCGCACCGCCCATGCCATCCGTGTGTTTGCCGTAGGGGTCGGGCGAACCGATCACGCGCAGCAGCAGCGCATCGCGCGCCGGGCCGGGCACGCGCGCGGCCTCGGGCAAGTCGGCGAGGCGGAAGAACACGCCCTTCGACGTGCCGCCGCGCATGTAGGTGGCGGGGATGCGGAGTTGGGGAGCGGCAGCCATGGGCAAGGGGCGCGAAGTCCGGAGCGAAGCGCCCATGGTATCGACCGACTCCGGGAACACCCAGAGGCCGGGCGGTGCTCGCCGACGGTGCGAGCGTCAGTGCCCGCGCAATGCCGCCTCGATCTCGCCCGCCGAAACGACGTAGAGATCGGCCAGCCCACCGGCCCCGGGCCCGGTCTCGGGGAGCCCCGACGGCGCGCGATCGCTCGCGAATCGCAACAGCGTCCCGTCCGCGCTGAAGGCGGGTGTGAAGTCGAAGCCTGCGCTGTTGATCGGTGAAGGCAGGCGGACCGCTTCGGCCGCCCAACCCTCGCCGTCGCGGCGGACCGCGTACACATCACCCGCGGCGGAGCCGGCGCGCTGGCTCCAGAACAGCGCAAATCGGCCGTCGGGCGTCATCGTGAAGTCACCCTGCTGCACGCCATCGTTGAACGGCGACGGCAGCGCCTGCGGCGCGGCGGGCCCGCCCTCGGGGTCCAGCGGCGCGGCATACAGCGCCATCGGCGCGGGGCCACTCGGCCGCGTGCTGTTGAAGTAGAGCGTGCCGCCGTGCACTTCCGGCCCGAGCTCCATGCCCGGCGAGTTCACCGCCCCAACCAGCGGCTCGGGCGCACCGAAGACGCCATCGGCATCGATGGGCACCCGCCACAGATCGAGGTCGCGTCGGGCGGGGTCGCGGCCCGGCGCGGGGCGATCGGAGGCGAAATACAGCCATCGGCCGTCGGGCGTGAGCCAGGGATCGCTGTCGCTGGCACCGGCCGGCAGCGGCGCTTCTTCCGGTGCGCTCCAGCGGTCGCCGACCCGCCGCTGCATCCAGATGCGGGCACGGGCGAAACCCGCGTCCGAACGGGCGAACACACGAAGGCGCGCCGTCTCGGACAGGTTGTACTCGTTGCGTCGAGTGGAGAGCACGCCAGGGGCCAGCCGCAGCGCGGCACCGGCCACCGGCTGCGCGTCGTCCGCGGCCTGCGGCGGTTCAAGCGCGGGCAGGCGGGCGTCGTCCGACACGTCGAGCTCGCTGAACTCGCCGACCATGCGCCGCCCATCCGCCGTCGACACAGTGAAGCGCCGCGGCCACCACGCGCCGTCCAGCATGACGTAGTCGGACTCCGTGGCGACCGTGCCCCCGTCGAACCGGTTCTCGGCGATGCGGCCGTCGCCATCAAGGACGATGGTGAAGGGTTCTCCGACCGCCGGGACGAGACGTCGCGTCGTGGCATCCAAGGCGATCACCTGCGTCTTCGGGTCGCGAAGCAGCACGAAGAAGTGGCTCTGGACGTGCCCGGCCAGACCAGCCGCCGCCGTCTCGCCCAGCGACAGCCAGCGTCCTTGCGCGTCACGCTCCCAGCCCGCCTGGCCATCCCACCAGCGCTCGCTGCCATCGCCGCGATCGCGCCGCCACAGGCGGCCGGTCGCCGGCAGCAATGCATGGTCGGCATCGCGCAGCGTCCGGCCGTCGGCGTCGCGCAACGCCATGCGGTAGTCGAATTGTTCCACCGTGGCGAGCGCCTCACCCCCGAACGCGGCGACGAGGTCCGCGCGGGCGTCGGCCGCGGCAAGCGAGGGTAGACCCACGAGCAGGGCCGCAAGCAACGCGTGGCGTGGGCTCGGGGATCGCCGGGGAAGCGACTGGGCGATGGGGCATCGGTACACGGCAGGCTCGGATCAGGGCCAGAACGGCGGCGTGCGCACGTTGCCGGGCGCCGCAGGCGCCTCATGTGGCCGACGGCACCCTGACCAAGGTCACGGGCGCCGCGGCATCCCCTACAAACGTGGCGCTCAGGCCGCCTTGGTGGCCTCGAGGAAGTCTTGCGCGAAGCGCTGCAGCACGCCGCCGGCCTCGTAGATCGCCACTTCCTCGGCGGTGTCGAGGCGGCAGCGCACCGGGCATTCCACGCGCGAGCCGTCCTTGCGATGCACGACCAGCGTGAGCGTGGCGCCCGGCGTGCGGGCGCCGACCACGTCGTAGGTCTCGGTGCCGTCGAGGCCCAGCGTCAGGCGCGTGGTCCCCGGCAGGAACTCGCAGGGCAGCACGCCCATGCCGATCAGGTTGGTCCGGTGGATGCGTTCGAAGCCCTCGGCCACGATCGCCTCCACGCCGGCGAGGCGCACGCCCTTGGCCGCCCAGTCACGCGAGCTGCCCTGGCCGTAGTCGGCGCCGGCGATGATGATCAGCGGCTGGCCGCGCTCCATGTAGGTCTCGATGGCCTCCCACATGCGCAGCGTCTGGCCCTCGGGCTCGACGCGGGCCAGTGAGCCCTTGCGCACCTTGCCTTCGGCGTCGCGGACCATCTCGTTCTGCAGCGTCGGGTTGGCGAACGTCGCGCGCTGCGCGGTGAGGTGGTCGCCGCGATGCGTGGCGTACGAATTGAAGTCCTCTTCCGGCAGGCCCATCTTCGCGAGGTACTCGCCGGCCGCGCTGTTCAGCAGGATGGCGTTCGACGGCGAGAGATGGTCGGTGGTGATGTTGTCACCGAGGATCGCCAGCGGGCGCAGGCCGGTGAGCGTGCGCGGCTTGGCCAGTGCGCCTTCCCAGTACGGCGGGCGGCGGATGTAGGTGCTCATGGCGCGCCAGTCGTACAGCGGCTTCACCGCCTCGCCGTGCTCGACCACCACGCGGAACATCGGGTCGTACACCTTGCGGTACTGCTCGGGCTTCACCGACTGCTTCACGACCGCGTCGATCTCGGCATCCGTCGGCCACAGGTCCTTCAGCAGGATCGGCGTGCCGTCGGCGCGATGGCCCAGCGCGTCCTTCTCGATATCGAAGCGCACGGTGCCGGCGATGGCATAGGCGACCACCAGCGGCGGCGAGGCGAGGAAGGCCTGCTTCGCGTAGGGATGGATGCGGCCGTCGAAGTTGCGGTTGCCGGAGAGCACCGCCGTCGCGTAGAGGTCGCGCTCGATGACTTCCTTCTGGATGGCCGGATCGAGCGCGCCGCTCATGCCGTTGCAGGTGGTGCAGGCGAAGGCGACGATGCCGAAGCCCAGCGCCTCGAGTTCGGTCTTCAGGCCGGCTTCTTCGAGATAAAGCTGCACGGCCTTCGAGCCCGGCGCCAGCGAGGTCTTCACCCAGGGCTTGCGCACGAGGCCCAGCGCGTTCGCCTTCTTCGCCAGCAGGCCCGCGGCGATGACATTGCGCGGGTTCGAGGTGTTGGTGCAGGACGTGATCGCGGCAATGATCACCGCGCCGTCCGGCATCAAGCCTTGGGCTTCCTGCGCCTTCGCGGCCTCGAGATTCCCCGCAATGCCATTGGCGGCGAGGTCGCTGGTCGCGACGCGGGCGTGCGGGTTCGACGGGCCAGCCATGGTGCGCACCACGGTGCTGAGGTCGAAGTGCAGCGTGCGCTCGTACTCGGCGGTCTTCAGGTCATCGGCCCACAGGCCGAGCGTCTTCGCATAGGCCTCGACCAGCGCCACCTGCTCGTCCGAGCGGCCGGTGAGGCGCAGGTAGTCGAGCGTGTTGCCGTCGATGAAGAACATCGCCGCCGTCGCGCCGTACTCCGGCGCCATGTTCGAGATCGTCGCGCGGTCGCCGAGCGTCAGCGCCGCCGCACCTTCGCCGCGGAACTCGAGGTAAGCGCCGACCACCTTCGATTTGCGTAGGAACTCGGTGAGCGAGAGCACGATGTCGGTGGCGGTGATGCCCGGCTGCGGCTTGCCGCTGAGCTCGACGGCGACGATGTCCGGCAGACGCATCCACGAGGCGCGGCCCAGCATCACGTTCTCGGCCTCGAGGCCGCCGACACCGATGGCGATGACGCCCAGTGCATCGACATGCGGCGTGTGCGAGTCGGTGCCGACGCAGGTGTCGGGATACGCCACACCCTGTTCGACACCGATCACCGGCGACATCTTCTCCAGGTTGATCTGATGCATGATCCCGTTGCCCGGCGGGATCACGTCGACGTTCTTGAAGGCGCGCTTCGTCCAGTCGATGAAGTGGAATCGATCCTCGTTGCGGCGGTCCTCGATGGCGCGGTTCTTCTCGAAGGCGTTCGGATCGAAGCCGCCGCACTCGACGGCCAGCGAGTGGTCGACGATCAGCTGCACCGGCACCACCGGATTCACCTGCGCCGGATCGCCGCCGAAATCGGCGATGGCATCGCGCAG
>JAIXTZ010000099.1 GCA_027483745.1 Lysobacteraceae bacterium | reverse complement strand
CGCAGGCCATGCGCGGCGCGACGATCTTGATCATGCCGATGGCGTCCTTCGCGCCCTTGTTGCCCTTGGCGTCGAGCTGTGCGGCGGCATCCAGCGTGAGCAGGCGGGCCTGCTCGATCTCGCAGCGGGACAGCGCGATCGCCTCCTGCACCATGCCCTGGGCACCCAGCGGCTTGCCGAAGGCGATGCGGCTTTGCGCGCGCGCCACCATCATCTCCAGCGCGCGCTGCGCCATGCCGATGGTGCGCATGCAATGGTGGATGCGGCCGGGCCCGAGGCGGGCCTGCGCCAGCGCGAAGCCCTGGCCTTCGCCACCGATGAGGTTGGAAGCGGGCACGCGCACGTCGGTGAATTCGAGCTCGACGTGGCCGCCCGGCGCGTCGTCGTGGCCGAGGGCCTCGAGCGGGCGGACGACGCGCAGGCCCGGCGTGTCCATCGGCACCAGCACCATCGCGTGCCGGGCGTGCGGCTCGGCCTCGGGTGTGGTGACGCCCATGACGATGAGGATGCGGCAGCGCGGGTCGCCGGCGCCGGTGATCCACCACTTCCGGCCGTCGAGCACATAGTGATCGCCGTCGCGGCGGATGCGCAGCGCGATGTTGGTGGCGTCCGACGAGGCGACGTCCGGTTCGGTCATCGCGAAGGCCGAGCGGATTTCTCCGCGGAGCAGCGGTGCCAGCCACGCGGCCTGCTGTTCCGCGTTGCCGAAGTGCGCCAGCACTTCCATGTTGCCGGTGTCCGGCGCATTGCAGTTGAACACCTCGCTGGCCCACAGCACGCGGCCCATGCGCTCGGCCAGCGGTGCGTAGTCGAGGTTCGAGAGGCCGGCGCCGTGCGTGGCATCGGGCAGGAACAGGTTCCACAGCCCAGCGGCCTTCGCTTCCGCCTTCAGCGTTTCGATGCGCGGGCAAACGGTCCAGCGCGTGGCCGGATCGGATTGCCAGGCATGCACTTCGGCTTCGGCGGGCAGCACACGCTCGGCCATGAAGGCGGCCAGCCGGGCATCGAGTTCGCGGGCGCGGTCGGAGAAGGGGAAGAGCGGGCTCATCGGCAGTCCTTCAGAAGTGGGTCCACAGCCGGCGGTCGTGCGCGAGGTGCGGCAGGGTGTTGAAGCTGCCGAAGCGCAGCTGGCCGTGGCGGGCGCTGAACTCGTTGATCGAGGCGTTGCGGATGGCGAGGTTCAGGTCGACGGCGCGTGCCGCCGGCACGTCGAGCGCCTGCTGCGCGAGCCGGGCGATGACGCCGCCCGAGCTCACGATCAGCGTCGGACCGTCATGCGAGGCCTGCGCGGCCGCCGCACCGGCCCGCGCCACGCGCTCGCCGAACGCGCTCCAGCGTTCGGGGACAGCCTCCAGCTCGTCGTGCGCCCAGGCGTGGATCGCCGCGTAGAGCATCGGGCCGACGACGGCGGGATCGTGCGAGCCGGCGCGGGCGCGCATGTCGGCATCCGCGCGCTCGACGAGGTAGGCGCGAATCACCGCGCCGTGGTCGAACTCGTTGAGGTCGGCATCCTCTTCCGGCTCGGGCAGCGGGTGCCCGGCCTCGGCGAAGGCGCGGCGGATGGCTTCGAAGGTTTCGCGGTGCCGGCGCATCGCGCCGACGCGCACGCGGGCGAATCCGTGCGGCTCGCGGGCGAGCCAGGTCCCGAGGTGGCCGGCCTGGGTCCAGCCCAGCGGCGAGAGGCGGTCGTAATCGTCGGTGCCGTAGCTGGCCTGGGCGTGGCGGACGAAGAGCAGGGCCATGCGTCAGCGCGCCGGAATCGCGGGCCAGAACGCCTGCGCATAGCGGGCGTTGATCGGCGTACCGCCTTCGGGCGTCACCACCAGTTCGAATACCAGATCGTCGCGCTCCTCGATGCGGGCTTCGCCGAGGTAATAGATGGCGCCGCGGTCGCGAACTTCGCGCAGGTTCAGCGATTGCCGCTGCCCGGCGCCATTGATGGCCGTGGCCTCGATGCGCGCCGGCACCGCGACGGCCGTCGCCGCGCGCGGTCCCTTCATCACCGAGACGTTGAGGAGCGCGCGGTTGGCCGAACGCGTGATGCCATAGCGCGTGGCGATCTCGGGCGTGAGCTGGGTGCTCGGCATCGCGCTGTAGTGCACGGTGAACTCGCCCGCTTGCGTGCTGTTGAAACCCGAGCTGAGCGTCAGCGAGGGCTTCGGCGGGGGCGCGGCCGGTGGCGTGGCGCAGGCCGGGGCCGGGATAAGCGCGGTGGCGAGCGCGATGCCGGTCAGCGGCAGGGCAGTGCGGAAGGCGGGCATGGCGGGAGGCTCCGGATCAGTCGTTCGCCGCGGAGAGTTCCGCGCCGCGGATTCGCGCAGCGTGAACGGCCGCGGCGACCAGCGGCGTGAAGCCGCCGGCGCCGAAAGCGTCGAGCGCAGCCTGCGTCGTGCCGTTCGGCGAGGTGACGCGCTGGCGCAGCGTGGTCGCGGACTCGCCGCTTTCCTTGAGCATCCGCGCCGCGCCGGCGATCGTCTCGACGACCAGCGTGCGCGCGGCGTCGGCGGGCAGGCCCTCGGATTCCGCGGCGGCTTGCATCGCTTCGGCCAGCAGGAACACGTAGGCCGGGCCGCTGCCCGAGGCCGCGGTGACGGCATCCATCAGCGCTTCGTCCTCGATCCACACGGTCTCGCCGGCGGGACGCAGCAGCCGGTCGGCCAGCGCGCGCTGGGCTACCGACGTGGCTGCCGTTGCATAAAGGCCGGTAACGCCCGCGCCGAGCAGGGCTGGGGTGTTGGGCATCGTGCGCACCACCGCGATGCTGCCGCCCAGCCAGCGGTCGAGCTGGGTGCTGGTGATGCCCGCCGCGATCGAGACCACCAGCGGACGCTGCGCCTGCGCCAGCGGCGCGAGCGCCTCGCACACGCCGCGCAGCACCTGCGGCTTGGTCGCCAGCACCCAGACCGCACCCTTCGATGCGGCGGCGGCATTGTCCTCGGTGGTGGCCACGCCGAACTCCGTGGCCAGGCCCTCGCGGTTGGGCGCGTAGGGCTCGCTGACGTGGATGTCATGGGCCGCCGCGCCGCCGCGGACCATGCCGCCGATCAGGGCGCGGGCCATGTTGCCGCCGCCGATGAAGGCGACCGGAGGAAGGGCGGTGGGGCTCGGGCTCATGGGGTCGCGGGTGCGCAGGCGGAAGCCCTGCATCATGGCCGGCCCACGCGGCGTTCGGAACCCCGGCTCAGGCTTTCGCGGGACGCGCCCCGAACAGCGCGGAGCCGACGCGCACCAGCGTCGCACCCTCGGCCACGGCCAGCGGCCAGTCGTCGCTCATGCCCATCGAGAGGGTGTCGCAGCCCGGGTGCCGGGCCCGGAGGGCGTCGAAGAGCGCCCGCATCCGCGCAAAGGCCGCGCGTCGGTGCGCCTCGTCCGGGTGCGGCTCGGGAATGGCCATCAGGCCGCGCAGCGCGAGGCGGGGCAGGGCGGCGGCCTGGTCGGCCAGCGCCATCACGTCGTCGGGCGCACAGCCGGACTTGCTGGCTTCGCCGTCGATGTTGACCTGCAGCAGGACGTTCAGCGGTGCCCGATCAGCCGGGCGCTCCTTGTCGAGCAAAGGCAGCAGCTTGGCGCGGTCCACCGACTGCACCCAGTCGAAGCGGCGGGCGGCCTCGCGGCATTTGTTGCTCTGCAGCGGGCCGATCAGGTGCCATTCGAGGTCGAGGTCGGCGAGCTCGCGCTGCTTGGCCAGCGCCTCCTGCACGTAGTTCTCGCCGAAGGCGCGCTGGCCGAGGGCGGCGAGGGCGCGCACCGCCTCGGCGGGCTGGGTTTTCGACACCGCGACGAGACGGGCCGGCGCGCCGGCCGCGGGGCGGGCGAGGGCGTCGACGAGCGGGCGGTAGCGGGCTTCCAGAGCGTCCATGGGCTGGGGCTATACTGCCGGAGAACGCAACGTCGCACGAGCACGTGCGACAAGCAACGTATCGACAGGCTCTGGGGAGAGAACGAATGGACATCGCGGAACTGCTGGCTTTTTCGGTCAAGAACAAAGCCTCCGACCTGCACCTCTCGGCCGGCCTGCCGCCGATGATCCGCGTGGACGGCGACGTCCGCCGCATCAACATCCCGGCGCTCGACCACAAGACCGTGCACGCGCTGATCTACGACAT
>JAIXTZ010000122.1 GCA_027483745.1 Lysobacteraceae bacterium | reverse complement strand
TGGCGCCGTCCTCGGCGGTGATCGCTTCGTGGCCGAGCTTCTCGACGATGCGCTTCATGCTGACGAGCTGCGACGGCGAGTCGTCGACGATCAGGATACGTGCCATGGAAATCTCCGGTAAGACCCCGCGATTGTAAGCGCGGTTCGCCTCGCTTGGGCAAGACCGCGGTCACGAAGCCGCGGGGAGGCCGCGCCGCTGGGGTGGGCTGCCCCGGACCGTGTCAGAGGCGGACCAGCGTCCGGCCGCGGGAGCCACCGGCCAACATGTCGGCGAACACCGCCGGAAGGCCCTCGAGCGCCACTTCGCGGGTCGCGATTTCGCCCAGACAGGCGGGCTTCCAGTCCGACGAAAGGAGGCGCCAGACCTCGTCGCGGATATCCCGTGCGGTGCCGGCCGAGGCAACGCCGATCAGGGACACGCCACGGATGATGAAGGGCATGACCGTGGTCGCCAGATCGTGCGTTGCAGCAAGACCCGCCGTGGCGACATTGCCGTAGGGCGCCGTGTGCGCCAGCAGGGCATGCAGCATTGGCCCCCCGACGTTGTCGAGGCCGCCACCGAAGCGGGCGGAATCCATCGGCTTCGTCGTGGCCAGCGCCTCGCGGCCCAGCACTTCGGACGCTCCGAGCGAGCGCAACCAGTCGGTCTGGTCGGACTTGCCGCTGATGGCGTGCACCGCATAGCCCGCCGTCGAGAAGATCGCGATGGCAAGGCTGCCCACGCCGCCCGTCGCGCCGGTCACGGCCAGCGGCCCGAGGTCGGGCGTCTGCCGGTTGTCCTGCATGCGCAGGAGGGCGAGGCCGGCGGTGAAGCCCGCGGTGCCGAGGATCATCGACTCGCGCAGGTCGAGCCCGCTGGGCAGAGGAATGGCCCACTTCGATTCCAGCCTGGCGTAGGCCGAGTAGCCGCCATCGCGCGTTTCGGACAATCCGCAGCCGGTGCACAGCACCGCGTCGCCCTCGCGGAACGCCGGGTCGCGGCTCTGCACCACGTGGCCGGCGACGTCGATGCCGCCGATGAGCGGGAACTGCCGGAGGATCTTTCCTTTGCCCGTGCCGGCCAGCGCGTCCTTGAAGTTCACCGAGGAATAGGCCGTCCGGATGACGATCTCGCCGGGCGACAGCGCGTCAAGCGCAATGTCCTCGATGCCGCTGCGATAACCGGCGGCATCGCTGTGGATGCGGAAGGCGGGGAAGGTGGCGGGGATCGTCATGCGCGGACTCTTGGGGCGTGGAAACGACGAGGGCGCCCGAAGGCGCCCCCGAAGTATCGCCGATGGATAGGCGTCAGTTGACCTTGTGGATCGCCCGCTTGTGCACGGCCATGGCGGCGTCGTGCACCGCCTCGCTCATCGACGGATGCGCGTGGCAGATGCGCGCGAGGTCGTCGGCGCTGCCCTTGAACTCCATGGTCAGCACGCCCTCGTGCACCAGCTCCGAAACGTTGGCGCCGACGAGGTGCAGGCCGAGCACGGTGTCGGTTTCCTCGTGCGCGATCACCTTGACGAAGCCCGCCGGCTCAGCCATCGCCACCGCGCGGCCCACGGCCGCGAAGGGGAAGGTGCCGGTCTTGTACGGCACGCCCTCGGCCTTGAGCTGCTCTTCGGTCTTGCCGACCCAGGCGATTTCCGGCTCGGTGTAGATGACCCAGGGGATGGTGTCGAAGTTGACGTGGCCCGGCAGGCCGGCGATGAGTTCCGCCACCGCGATGCCTTCCTCGAAGCCCTTGTGCGCCAGCATCGGGCCGCGCACGCAGTCGCCGATCGCCCAGACGCCGTCGACGCCGGTGTGGCAGTGGTCATCAACAACAATCCGGCCGCGCTCGTCGAGCTGGACGCCCGTGCCTTCCGCCAGCAGGCCCTTGCTCGCGGCCTTGCGGCCCACGGCCACCAGCAGCTTGTCGAACACCAGCGTCTGCTCGCCGTTGGCATCGGTGTAGGTGAGGTGCACCTCGCCCTTCTTCACTTCCGTCTTCGTGCACTTGGCGCCGAGGCGGATGTCCAGGCCCTGCTTGGTGAACTCCTTGTGCGCCACCTTGGCGACGTCGCGGTCGACCACGGCGAGGAAGTCCGGCAGGCCTTCGAGCACCGTGACCTTGGCGCCGAGGCGGCTCCACACGCTGCCGAGCTCGAGGCCGATGACGCCGGCGCCGATCACGCCGAGGCGCTTCGGCACTTCGGTGAAATCGAGCGCGCCGACGTTGTCGACGATGTGGGTGCCATCGAACTTCGCGAACGGCAGTTCGATCGAATCCGAACCGGCGGCGAGGATGATGTGCTTGCCTTCCAGCGTGACTTCACTGCCGTCGTGCTGCTTCACCAGCACCTTCTTGCCGGCCTGCAGCTGGCCGAAGCCGTAGAAGGCGGTGACCTTGTTGGCCTTGAACAGCGCGGCGATGCCGCCGGTGAACTGCTTCACGATCTTGTCCTTGCGACCGATCATGGTCGGGATGTCGATCGCGGCGTTCGGCGCGCTGATGCCGTGCTCGCTGAAGATGTGGCCCATGTTCCACCACTGGCGCGAGCTGTCGAGCAGCGCCTTGGAGGGAATGCAGCCCACGCGCAGGCAGGTGCCGCCGAGCGCGGGCTTGCCGTCTTTGCCGAGCGCGGCGTCGATGCAGGCGGCCTTCAGGCCGAGCTGCGCGGCGCGGATCGCCGCGTGGTAACCGGCCGGGCCGGCGCCCACGACGACGACGTCGAACTGTTGGATCTCGCTCATGTCGGGCTCCTTACAGGCCGAGCAGCATGCGGTGCGGGTTTTCCAGCTGGTTCTTGATGTCGACCAGGAACTGCACCGCGTCCTTGCCGTCGATGATGCGGTGGTCGTAGCTCAGCGCGATGTACATCATCGGCGCGATCACGACCTGGCCGTTCTCGGCGATCGGGCGCTCCTTGATGGCGTGCATGCCGAGGATGGCGCTCTGCGGCGGGTTGACGATCGGCGTGCTCATCAGCGAGCCGAAGGTGCCACCGTTGGTGATGGTGAAGGTGCCGCCCTGCAGGTCCTCGAGGCCCAGCTTGCCGTCGCGCGCCTTCTTGGCGTAACCAGCGATGGCGCCTTCCACATCGGCGAAGGACATGCGCTCGACGTTGCGCAGCACCGGCGTCACCAGGCCCTTGTCGGTGGCCACGGCGATCGAGATGTCGGCGTAGCCGTGGTAGATCACGTCGTCGCCGTCGACCGAGGCGTTGATGATCGGGAAGCGCTGCAGCGCGTTGGCCGCGGCCTTGGCGAAGAAGCTCATGAAGCCGAGCTTGATGCCGTTCGCCTTCTCGAAGGCTTCGCCCTGCGCCTTGCGCATGGCCATCACTTCGCGAAGGTTCACTTCGTTGAAGGAGGTGAGCATGGCGATGGAGTTCTTCGATTCCATCATGCGCTCGGCGATGCGCTTGCGCATGCGGGTCATCGGCACGCGCTCTTCCGGACGCGCGCCGCCGCCCTTGGCGAAATTGACCAGGTCTTCCTTCGTCACCGCGCCGCGGCGGCCGGTGCCGGCGACCTCGGCCGGGTTGATGCCGTTCTGCGCGGCGTAGAAGGCGGCGCCCGGCGGCAGGCCGGTGTCGCTCTTCGCGGCGGGTGCCGGTGCGGCGGCCTTCGCCGGCGCAGCAGCGGGGGCGGCCGCGGGAGCGGCGGCCGGAGCAGCAGCAGCGGCAGGCGCCGGTGCAGCGGCCACGGCGCCTTCCTCGACGATGATCAGCAGCTGGTCGGAATTCACCGTGTCGCCGACCTTCACCTTCAGTTCCTTGATGACGCCATCGACGGTCGAGGGCACTTCGAGAACGACCTTGTCGGTCTCGAGATCGACCAGGTTCTCGTCGCGGCGGACGCTGTCGCCCACCTTCTTGTGCAGGGCGGCGATGACGGCGTCGGAGACGGACTCGGGGAGCGGCGGAACCTTGATTTCAGTGGCCATGGCGGGCGTTCTCGGTCGGGGTTCGGTTCAAGGCCGCGGTGCGCGGCCGGATTCGTGTTCGGAGGGAAAGGGCAGGGACGGCGAGGGCGGAACTACTCGGCGACCGCCAGCACCTGCGGGCCGACCAGCGCGGCTTCGAGCAGGGCGGCCTGTTCGACGTTGTGCTGGCTCAAGTGGCCGCAGGCCGGAGCGGCGGAGCGGCCACGCCCGGCGTAGCTCAGGGTCTGGCCCTTCGCGAGGCAGGCTTCGATGTGGTGGCGGATCTGGTACCACGCGCCCTGGTTCTGCGGCTCTTCCTGGCACCAGATGACTTCCGCAGCCTTGCCGAAGCGCTTCAACTCGGCGGCGAGCTCGGCGCGCGGGAAGGGGTAGAGCTGCTCGACGCGGACGATGGCGACATCGGTGAGGCCGCGCTTCTCGGCGTCCTCGACGAGGTCGTAGTAGACCTTGCCGCCACAGACGACCACGCGGGTGGCCTTCTTGGCGTCCTTGGCCGTGCTGTCCGGGATCAGGGTCTGGAAGCTGCCCTTGGCGAGGTCGTCGAGCGTCGACACCGAGAGCTTGTGGCGCAGCATCGACTTCGGGGTCATGACGACCAGCGGCTTGCGCGTGCCGCGCAGCATCTGGCGGCGCAGCATATGGAAGCTCTGCGCCGGCGTCGTCGGCGTGACCACCGAGATGTTGTGGTGCGCGCAGAGCTGGAGGAAGCGCTCGAGGCGCGCCGAGCTGTGCTCCGGGCCCTGGCCCTCGTAGCCGTGCGGCAGGAACAGCACGAGGCCGCAGAGGCGGCCCCACTTGGCTTCACCCGAAGTGATGAACTGGTCGATGACGACCTGGGCACCGTTGGCGAAGTCGCCGAACTGGCCTTCCCAGATGTTCAGCGTGGTCGGCTCGGCGGTGCTGTAGCCGAACTCGAAGGCCATCACGGCTTCCTCCGAGAGCAGCGAGTCGATGACCACGACATGCTCGGGGTTCGACACCAGCTCGCGCAGCGGCATGATCGCCTCGCCCGAGGCCTGGTCATGCTGCACGGCATGGCGGTGGAAGAAGGTGCCGCGGCCGGCGTCCTGGCCGACGAGGCGCAGCTTGAAGCCTTCCTTCAG
>JAIXTZ010000153.1 GCA_027483745.1 Lysobacteraceae bacterium | reverse complement strand
TTGATCGACAGCCCGCCCACGTCGTGGGTCGAGAAGCGCACCACGCAGCGGTCGTAGTGCACGCCGAGGTCGGGGTGGTGGTCTTCCGCATGGGCGATGAAGGCCAGCGCGTTCACGTAAGCCATCGTCCGGTGGTAGTCCGGAAAGCGGAAGGTCTTTTCGATGGCCGGGCCGTCGTCGATCAGTCGCCAGCCGGTCGGCAGCAGGGCCAGCAGCGCGGCGATGCGCTCCGGCGAAAGCTGGTGTTCGGCGCCGCGGAGCGGCGTGCAGCGGGCGGCGGCGAGTTCGGCGAGGGTCGTCATGGCAGGTCCATCGGGCAGGGCGGCGTGGGCGTCGGGCGATGTCGCGTGACGGCGGCTCGACGCGGGCGAAGCGCGCGGGCGCATAGAATACGCGCATGATCCAGATCACCGAATCCGCCCAGACCCACTTCCGCCGATTGCTCGAAACGCAGGGCGGCGATGCCGTGGGCATCCGTCTTTCCGCACTGCATGCCGGCACGCCAAAGGCCGATGTGCGCTTGGAGTTCGCCGAGAAGAGCGATCTCGATGGCAACGAGTGGGCCGTGGACTGCGAAGGGTTCACGCTGTTCGTCGACGGCGGCACCGCGAGCTATCTGGATGGCGCCGAGATCGATTACCGGACGAATGCCACCGGCGGCGAGCTCAACATCCGCGCGCCGAAGATCAAGGGCACGGCGCCGGCCGATGGTGCGTCGATCCCGGAACGCGTGCGCTGGATGCTCGACAACGAGATCAACCCGCAGCTCGCCGCGCACAAAGGCAACGTGCGCCTCGAGGAAGTGACCGCGGACGGCGTCGTGCTGCTGCGATTCGGCGGCGGCTGCCACGGCTGCGGCATGGCCGATGTGACGCTGAAGCAGGGCATCGAGAAGCAGCTGATGGCGAAGATCCTCGGCATCACCGCGGTGCGCGACGCCACCGACCACAGCACCGGCGAAGCGCCCTACATCGCGCGTTGAATGGCCTCGCCGCTGCGGCGGTTTCCTGCTGGACGCTGAATCGACGCGTTTTCATAAGGCGGCTTTAACCGCGGCTTACGCGCGGGCCCACCAGCATCGGGCGCTTCGTGATCGAGGCCCCCCGCACGCATGGCGCAAGACCGGCAGTTCTCCTGGCGCCGCAGCGTGGCATGGGCCGTGTCCTTGGCTTTGCATCTGGGTCTGCTGGTGGTGATGACGCTGCCCGGCGAGCCTGTCGTCCCCGAGGCGATCGTCGACGTCGCGCCGGCCCCGGCATGGGTGCCGGTGGATGTGCTCGACCCCAGCGCGGAGCGCAACATAGCGGCGCTCGCGGATCGGCCGCGCACCGCGGCGACCCCTGCGGACGCATCGGCCACCGTCGCAGCGCCCCGAGGCGTGCCAGCGATGGCGGATCGCGCACCGTCGATCGAGCCGGTCGAAGCCGCCACGCCAGAGACGGCCGCCGCCGTGCTCGCGCCGGCGCCCGTGCCGCGCACGATCCTGTACCTCGACGACGAAGCCCGCGCCCTGCTGCCGCAGGAGAACCTGTATTCGGCGAAGCCGCCGCCGCGCGCGGGGGATTACTACACACCGGGCAACGGTACCGAGGACGACGTGTTCTACCGCCCGCGGGCGCTCGATCCGAACCCGTCGCGTTTCGCGCATGCGTGGCGACCGCGCGGCAACCTCATCGACGACTGGCTCGGGCGGCTGGTGGAGAAGGCCTCGGGGAAAGTGTCGGTACCGCTCAACGCCAAGTTCTCGCTGGTCTGCGGAACCGTGGCCGGCGTCGCGGGGGGCTGCGTCATCGTCCGCAACGGTGGCACCGGCGTGATCGTGCAGCGCCCGCCGCCCGCACCTTGGGACCGTTCGAACCGCGTCCAATGCCGCGAGCTGCGGCAGGCTTTGGAGGACGCCGAGGAAGCCGTGCAGGTGGCTTACTTCCTCGACCGCCTCTCGGCCCTGTGCAGCCCCGGCAACGAGGCCGGAAACGACGAAGCCCGGCGCGAGGCCGGGCTTCCCGAAGAGCGATTCGCGCCGGAGGAGGCGCGTTCCGACGATCAACGCGGCTTGTAGATCTCCACCGCCTGCGGCTGCGCGGCGAGGTAGGCGGCGATGTTCTGGATGTCGGCGTCGGTGAGCTTGTTGGCGCCTTCGGTCGCGCTGACCTGGGCGTTCATCAGCACGTTGACGCGGGCGCCGGACCGGTAGTCCTTCAGCGCTTTCTCGAGGTAATCGGCGTATTGGCCGGCGAGCAGCGGCGTATTGCCGTCGATCGACTTGGCGCCGCCTTCGAGGTGGCAGCTGGCGCAGGACTGGCCGCCTTCCGGCGTGGCTTCGAAGCGCTGCTTGCCGGCGGCGATGTCGCCCTTCGGCGCACCCACGGCGAGCACGGTGCCGGCGAAGAGGGTGAGGGAGGCGGTGGCGAGGGTCTGGAGGCGCATGGGGCGGAGGTCCTTCGTCACTTGGCCTTCGAGGCCGATAGGTAGGCGGCGAGGTCGGCGATGTCCTGGTCCGAGAAGCTCGAGGCCTGGGCGGTCATCGTCGGGTGCTGGCGGTCGCCGCTCTTGTAGGCCTTGAGCGCGTTGACGAGGTAGGCCTCGTTCTGGCCGGCGATCTTCGGCATGTGGTAGCTCGGGTACGCGTTGCGGTACTCCGGGATGCCGTGGCAGCCGGCGCAGGTGTACGCCAGCGTCTTGCCATTTTCGGGATTGCCGGCGGCGTGGGCCGGCGCCATCGCGAGCGCGAGCGCGGTGCCGAACAGGGCGGTCAGGAGTCGACGCATCAGACGATCCGGGGTCAGGGTGGATAGCCCGCGAAGTATAGCCATCGCGTACGAGGGGTGCGACAGGCGGTCGCACCGGTGGTCAGGCTGACTCATGGCATATGCGCCTGAATGAGGCTGCCGTTAGTGTTGTATGAAACCAGCACACCACGGCCAACCCATGACCGCCTCACGTTCGAACCCTCCCGCCACCTCGCGCCTTGCCCTGATCCTGGGACTGGCTGCCGTGCTTGCCCTGACCGCCTGCTCCGGCGGCACGGAGGATGAGGGTGACGCCTCCGCCGACGAAGAGGTCGAGACCGCGGCCGAGGCGGGCGAGGAGGGCAAGCCCGGTGAGGAGAAGAAGAACGAGGCCGTGCCGGTCGAGGTGGCCGCAGTGGCCGAGCGCAGGATCGCGGCCAGCTACAGCGGCACGGCGAACCTCGAGGTGCCGGCGGACGCCCAGGTGGTGGCCAAGACCGGGGGCGTGCTGCTTCGCGTCCTCGTCGAAGAGGGCGACACCGTCCAGGCCGGCCAGCCGCTCGCGCAAATCGACCCGGAGCGCACGCGCCTTGAGGTCGCTCGCGCCGAAGCCACGATGCGACGACTGCAGGCCAATTTCGAGCGTTCGAAGGAGCTGTTCGAACGCAAGCTGGTGAGTGCCGACGCCAACGACCAGCTGCGCTACGAGTTCGAGTCGGCGAAGGCCGCCTACGACCTGGCGCGCCTCGAGCTGAGCTATACGACGATCACCGCGCCGATCTCGGGCGTCGTCGCCCAGCGCATGGCCAAGCCGGGCAACCTGATCGCGCTGAATGCGCCGGTGTACCGCATCGTCGACAACTCCTATCTCGAGGCGGTGCTGAACGTGCCGGAGCGCGAGATGAACACGATGAAGGCGGGGCTGCCGATCCGCATGATGGTGGATGCGCTCTCCGGCCAGGTCTTTGAAGGCGAGGTGGGCCGCATCAGTCCCGTGGTCGATTCGCAGACCGGCACCTTCCGCGTGGTGGGTGTGTTCCGCGGACAGGACAAGCTGCGTCCCGGCATGTTCGGTCGCCTCAACATCGTCTACGACGAGCGCGACGCGGCGCTCACGGTTCCGCGTATCGCGCTGATCGAGGGTTCGGGCGAATCGGCGGTCTTCGTCGTCGAGAACGGCAAGGCCGTCCGCAAGGTGCTGCAGCTGGGCTACATCAACGGCGAGTACGCCGAAGTGCTCGGCGGTCTCGAGGCCGGCGAGCAGGTGATCACCCAGGGGCGCGTCGCGGTCCGCGACGGCGCCGACGTGGAAGTCCTGAAGCCGATCGACGCCGCCGCCGCAGCGGCGGTGGCCGACGCGACCAACCGCTGAGCGCGCGTCCATGAGCCTGATTGAACTGGCCACCCGCCGTCGAGTGACGGTGGCGATGGCGACGGTGACCCTCGTGTTGTTCGGCTTGATCGCGCTGTTCGACCTGAAGGTCAACCTGCTGCCGGACCTGAGCTATCCCACGCTGACGGTGCGCACCGAGTACGTCGGCGCCGCGCCGGCCGAGATCGAAACCCTCGTCAGCGAGCCGATCGAACAGGCCGTCGGCGTGGTGAAGAACCTGCGCAAGCTGAAGTCCATTTCGCGTACCGGACAGAGCGACGTGGTCCTCGAATTCGCCTGGGGCACCGACATGGACCAGGCCAGCCTCGAGGTCCGCGACAAGCTGGAACTGCTGCAGCTGCCGCTGGAGGTGAAGCCGCCGGTGCTGCTGCGCTTCAACCCCAGCACCCAGCCGATCATGCGCCTCGCCATCGCAGCGTCCAGCGCGCAGGCCACGCCGCAGGAGTTGATGGCACTGCGCCGGTATGCCGAGGAGACGCTGAAGCGCCGCCTCGAGCCCGTTCCGGGCGTCGCCGCGGTCAAGGTGGGCGGTGGCCTCGAGGATGAGGTGCAGGTCCTGATCGACCAGAACAAGCTGGCCCAGCTCAACCTCGACATCAACGTGGTGGTGCAGCGCCTCCAGCAGGAGAACGTCAACGTCTCCGGCGGCCGCATCGAGGAGGGCTCCCAGCGCTACCTCGTGCGGACGGTGAACCAGTTCGCCAACCTGCAGCAGATGCGCGACATGCTGGTGACCACGCTCAACGGCGTGCCGATCCACCTGCGCGACGTGGCCACGGTGGAGCAGGGCAACAAGGAGCGCGAGGCGATCATCCGCATCGGCTCGGCCGAAGCGGTCGAGGTGGCGCTCTACAAGGAAGGCGATGCCAACACGGTCGCCGTGGCCGACGCCATCAAGCAGGCCCTGCGCGACATGGAGCGCGAGACCGCGCCGCGCACGTCGGCGTCGGAGGATGGGCGCCGCGGTCCGCCGCAGGTCGACACCGTGCCCGGCCAGTACACGGTCGACGGCCTGACGATGC
Organism: Lysobacteraceae bacterium; assembly: GCA_027483745.1. The sequence goes on along the minus strand of JAIXTZ010000153.1, from coordinate 9,913 downwards.
GTACGGTCGAGGACCAGTCCGTCTTCATCGGTTCGGCCCTGAACGAGGTCCAGAAAGAGGCGGTGATGGGCGGCCTGTTCGCCATCCTGATCATCTTCTTCTTCCTCCGCGACGGCTGGAGCACCTTCGTCATCTCGCTCTCGCTGCCCGTGTCGATCATCGCCACCTTCTTCTTCATGGGGCAGCTCGACCTCTCGCTCAACGTGATGTCGTTGGCGGGCCTCGCGCTGGCGACCGGCATGGTCGTCGACGACTCGATCGTCGTGCTCGAGAACATCGCCAAGGCCCGCGAGAAGGGCCTTGGCGTGCTTGAAGCCGCCATCGTCGGCACGAAGGAGGTCGGCATGCCGGTGGTGGCGACGACGCTCACCACGGTGGCCGTGTTCCTGCCGCTGGTGTTCGTCGAAGGCGTCGCCGGCCAGCTGTTCAAGGACCAGGCCCTCACCGTCTCGATCGCGCTGCTGATCTCGATGGTCATCGCGCTGACCCTGATTCCGATGCTGAGCTCGCTCAAGGCGACGGCGCCGATGAGCTTCCCGGTGGAGAGCGAACCGGGGGCCGTGCGGCCCCCGCGCAGCTTCGCCGAAGCGGGCCAGCGCTTCGCCGCCCCGTTCACCGGCATGGTCGCCCGTCGCCCGGGCGTTCTGGGGGCGATCGTCGGCGGATTGGGGGTGGCGGTCTTCGCCCCGTTCAAGCTGCTGTGGTGGCTCCTCTCCTTCCTCACGCTGCTCGCGGTTCGTGGCGGCCTGCTGGTCTGGCGTGGGTTCACCACCTTCGTCCTGCCGGCCATCGCCAAGGTCGGTGAATTCGTGTTGCGGCCTTACGAGGCCGCCGCCGAGGCCTACCGCCAGCGCATCCTGCCCGCGGCCCTGCGCAATCCCACGCTGGTGCTGGGTTCGGCCGGTGCGGCCTTCCTGCTGTCGCTCGGCATGGCCACCACGCTCGGCACCGACCTGATCCCGCAGCTCGCGCAGGATCGCTTCGACATGACCGCCAAGCTGCCGGCGGGCACGCAGCTCAAGGACACCGACCGCCTTGTCGCGGCGGTGCAGGGCCAGTTCGACGGCGACGACCGCATCAAGGCGCTGTTCGGTGTCAGCGGCACCGGCACGCGCCTGGATGCCAATCCGACCGAGTCGGGCGAGAACATCGCGCGCGTTTCCATCGTGCTGGGCCAGGGCTACAGCCGGACGACGGAAGCCGCACTCACCAAGGACCTGCGCGACTTCATGGCCGGCTACCCGGACGTCGAGGTCAAGTTCAGCCGTCCGGAGTTGGTCAGCCTGTCGACGCCGCTGGAAATCGAGATCCGCGGCACCGATCTCGAGGAGCTCGAAGCCGCGGGCCGCAAGCTGCGCGAGCTGATGCTGGCTTCGCCGCACTTCGCCGACGTCAAGTCGACGGTGGAGCAGGGCTTCCCCGAAGTCCAGATCCGCTTCGACCAGGAGCGCGCCGCGGCGCTGGGCCTGACCACCCGCCAGATCGCCGACGAGGTGGTACGCAAGGTGCGCGGCGAAGTGGCGACCCGCTACAGCTTCCGCGACCGCAAGATCGACGTCCTGGTGCGCGCGCAGGAGCAGGACCGCGCCTCGGTCGCCGAGATCCGCGACCTGATCGTCAATCCGCAGAGCGAGCGTCCCGTGCCGCTGTCCGCGGTGGCCGAGGTCATTGAGACGATTGGCCCCGGTGAGATCAACCGCGTCGACCAGACCCGCGTGGCCATCATCTCGGCCAACCTGCGCGGCATCGACCTCGGCACCGCTGTCGAGGAGGTCAACGCCCTGGTCGAGGCCAACCCGCTCGGCGCCGACCTGCGACTGGCCTTCGGCGGTCAGAGCGAGGAGCTGGGACGCTCGCTGCAGTCGCTGATGTTCGCCTTCGGCCTCGCCATCTTCCTCGTCTACCTGGTAATGGCCTCGCAGTTCGAGTCGTTGCTGCACCCCTTCGTGATCCTGTTCACCATCCCACTGGCCGTCGTTGGCGCCGTGCTGGCCCTCGTGCTGTCCGGTTCGCCGGTGTCGGTGGTGGTGTTCATCGGCTTGATCCTGCTCGTCGGCATCGTGGTGAAGAACGCCATTGTTCTGGTGGACAAGGTCAACCAGCTTCGCCTCGAGGGCCTGAGCAAGGTCGATGCCTTGGTCGAAGGCTCGTACTCGCGCCTGCGCCCCATCGTGATGACGACCTTGACCACGCTGTTCGGCTTCGCGCCCCTGGCCTTCTTCGGCGGCGACGGCGCGGAGGTGAAAGCGCCGATGGCGATCACGGTGATCGGCGGACTGACGGTTTCCACGCTGCTGACGCTGGTCGTCATCCCGGTGATGTACAAGCTGCTCGATCGCAGCAGTGACGAATCGTGGAAGGCCGAGGGCGAGCGCAGCAAGCAGATCGGACTGATCGGCAAGCTCGTCGGAGAGTCGCAGCCATGAGCCTCGCGGAGATCAGCCTGCGCCGTCCGGTGACGGCGATCATGTTCTACATCTCCTTGATGGTGTTGGGCCTGATCGCCGCGTTCAAGCTTCCGTTGGAACAGTTTCCGGCTCTGACGGCGCCCTTCATCTACATCGAATTGCCGTATGCCGGCGCTTCGCCGGAAGAAGTCGAACGGACCATCGTCCGGCCCGCCGAGGAGGCGCTGGCGACGCTGTCCGGCGTCAAGAACATGTACTCGAACGCCCGCGGCGACGGCGGCGGCATTTTCATCGAGTTCGACGACTGGGCCCGCGACACCAACATCGCCGCGAGCGAGGCGCGGGATCGCATCGATGCGATCCGCTCCGACCTGCCGGACGATTTCCAGCGCTACTTCGTCATGAAGTTCTCGACGACGGACGAGCCGGTGCTGCGCCTGCGCTTCACCAGCGATCGCGACTTGCGCAACGAGTACGCGATGCTGGAGCGCCTGTTCAAGCGCCGCATCGAGCGCATCCCCGGCGTCGCCCGCGTCGACATCATTGGCGTCGAGCCGCCGGAAGTCGAAGTGGCGATCGACCCCGTCCGCCTCGGCGCCCACAACGTCGCGCTCAACGACTTGGCGATGCGGCTCCGGGCGGTCAATTTCTCCGTCTCCGCCGGCAACATCGACGACGGCGCCCGCCGGATCCGCGTCCAGCCGGTGGGCGAGATCCGCGATCTCGACGAGTTGCGCAACCTGGTGCTGAACGACCAGGGGCTCAAGCTCTCGGACATCGCCAACGTGGTGCTCAAGCCGCAGCGTTCCGATTTCGGCCGGCGCCTCGATGGCCGTCCCGCGGTCGGCATCGATATCCAGCGCGAAGCTGATGCGAACCTCGTGCAGATGTCGCGCGACGTCCTGCGCGAGATGCGTGAGATCGAGAAGGCCCCGGAGCTTCGCGGCATCCAGGTGCTGATCGCCGACGACCAGGCCGAGAGCGTGAAGAGCTCGATCTTCGAGCTGACGGAAGGCGGAATCGTCGGTTGCCTGCTCTCGATCGTCATCCTGTTCTACTTCCTGCGCCACTGGCCCAGCACCCTGATGGTGACGCTGGCCATCCCGGTCTGCATCGTGATGACGCTGGGCATCATGTACTTCATGGGCCTGACGCTGAACATCCTCACGATGATGGGGCTGCTGCTCGGCCTCGGCATGCTGGTGGACAACGCGGTGGTGGTGGTGGAGAGCATCTACCAGTATCGCGAGAAGTATCCGAACGACCCGTACCGATGCGCCATCGAAGGGACGCGCAGCGTGCAGCTGGCGATCACCGCCGGCACGCTCACCAGCATCATTGTTTTCGTTCCCAATCTGTTCGGGGCGGTCAACCAGATCAGCATCTTCCTCGGGCAGGTCGCCGCAACGATCACGATCTCCTTGCTGGCCTCGTGGCTGGTGGCGGTGAGCCTGATTCCAATGCTGTCCGCGCACGTCGCCATGCCTCCCGGTTTCGGGACGGGCAAGGGTTTCGTGGCCTGGCTGACGAGCCGCTATGCGAGCGGCCTGCGCTGGTCCCTTGAGCATCGCGGCTGGTCGGTGTTCGGCATCATCCTGATCGTCGTTATCAGCATCGTCCCGGCAGCGACCGGAATGATGAAGTTCGACATGTTCAAGAACGATGCGGGCCGCGAGATCGACATCTACTTCGATTGGCGCGGTTCCTATAGCCTCGACGAGATGCTCGGCGAGATGCTGAAGGTCGAGCAGGTGCTGGACGCGAATCGCGAGAAGTTCCAGATCGAGCAGGTCTACACCGTCTACAGCGAACGGGGTTGGGGCGGCATCGACGTGACGCTGAAGTCGGAAGGCGACCTGATCCCGACCGAGGAGATCCAGGAGCAGATCCGGAAGGTTCTGCCGAAATCCGCCCTGGCCGAGATCGGCATCGAGGGCGGCGGTGGCCCGGGCGGTGGCGGCGGCGGCGGCGGGCAGAACGAGGGCGTGCGCGTTTCGCTCAACGGCGATTCGAACGAGGAGCTGATGGTGCTGGCCGAGCAGATCGTGCCGGTGCTGGCCCGCCGTCCGGAGCTGCGTGATGTCCGCATCGACACCGGCGACGAGACCAGCGAGATCCGCGTCAGCGTTGACCGTGATCGCGCTGCGGCCTATGGCTTTTCCGCACAGGAGGTGGCGCAGTACATCGGCATCGCGCTGCGCGGCACGCCACTGCGTGAATTCCGCGGCGATGGCGAGGAAGTCCCGGTCTGGGCCCGTTTCGCCGGTGCTGAAGAGTTCCGTGTGCAGGACCTGCAGTCGCTGCAGCTGACCCGCCCGGATGGCAGCCGCGTACCGCTGCTCTCCATGGTTGACGTGGACATCGAGCGCGGCGCGGGCCAGATCAATCGCCAGAACCGCCGGACCTCGCTGAACATCGCCGCCAACCTCGGCGATGAGATGACGAACGAAGACGCCCGCAAGGCGATGACGGATGTGTTGTCGAAGGTCACGTTCCCGCCCGGTTACGGCTTCAGCTTCGGTGGCGACTTCCAGCGCAATGACGAGGCCGGCGCGCAGATGGCCTTCAACACGCTGATCGCTATCCTGATGATCTTCATCATCATGGCCGCCCTGTTCGAGTCGATGCTGTATCCCTTGGCCATCATGAGCAGCATCGTGTTCTCGGCGTTTGGCGTGTTCTGGTTCTTCGTGATCACGGACACCACATTCACCATCATGGCCGCCATTGGGATCTTGGTGCTCATGGGCGTCGTGGTGAACAACGGCATCGTGATGGTCGAGCACATCAACAATCTCCGGCGCGAGGGCTACAGCCGGCTCGATGCGCTGGTGGAGGGCAGTCGCGAGCGATTGCGGCCGATCCTGATGACGATGGGCACCACCATCCTCGGCATGATTCCACTGACGCTCGGCGGTGCGCAGATCGGCGGCGACGGCCCAGGCTACTACCCGATGGCGCGTGCCATTGTCGGCGGCCTGATCTTCTCGACGGTCGTTAGCCTGGTGTTCCTGCCGACGATCTACGCGATCCTGGACGACCTCGGGAACTGGAGCGGCGCCGCGTTCCGTCGGGCCCGCGAGTGGGCCGGCGTCCGCGAGATCGGCGCCGCGCACTGAGGGGCGGATTCGGGCCCCCCGGGGCCCGCCTCAGGTCACCGGTGCGCGGGTGTGCCCGGCGCCGCGGACCACCCACTTGAGGCTGGTCAGCGATTCGAGGCCCATTGGGCCATAGGCGTGCAGCTTGGTCGTCGAGATGCCGATCTCGGCGCCCAAGCCCAGCTCGCCGCCGTCGTTGAAGCGCGTCGACGCGTTCGCCATTACCGCCGAGGCGTCCACTTCGCGCTGGAAGCGGGCCGCCAGCGCATCGTCGTGCGTGGCGATGGCCTCGGTGTGCTGTGAGCCGTGGGCGGCGATGTGCGCGAGGGCATCGTCGAAGCCGTCGACCACCTTCACGGCGAGAACGAGATCGAGGTATTCGGCATCCCAGTCGTCGGGCGTCGCGGCCTCGGCACCGGCCAGTTGCGGCTGGGCGCGTGGGCAGGCGCGCAGCCTGACACCGCGAGCGCGAAGCGCCTCGCCAACGCATGGCAGGAAAGCGTCCGCCACGCTGGCGTCCACCAGCAGCGTCTCAAGGGCGTTGCAGGCCGATGGCCGCGCGCACTTGCCGTCGATGGCGAGGCGCAGCGCGGCATCGAGGTCGGCACTGGCTTCCACGTAGAGATGGCAGACGCCCTTGTAGTGGCGGATGACCGGCACGCGGCTCACATCGGCGACGTGGCGGATCAAGCCCTCGCCGCCGCGAGGGATCACCAGGGCGAGGCAGTCGTCGTGCTTCAGCAACTCGGCGATGGCGGCGCGCTCGAACACCGGGACGAGCACCGCGGCATCGACCGGCAAGCCGACGGCTTGCAGGCCCGCCTGCACGGCGGCGATCAGCGCGGCATTGCTGTGCGCGGCCTCGCGACCGCCGCGCAGCACGCAGGCGTTGCCCGACTTCAGGCAAAGCACCGCGGCGTCGACGGTTACGTTGGGGCGCGATTCGTAGATCATTGCTATCGCGCCCAAGGGGGCGCGCAGGCGGCCGATTTCGAGGCCATCGGCGCGAGGCGCCTGCCACTCGATCCCACCCAGCGGGTCCGGCAGCGCATTCACCGCGCGCACGGCACCTACCAGCGCGGCGAAGCGGACGGGGTCGAGCCGAAGGCGATCCTGCATGGCGGCCGACAGGCCGGCCGCGGCGGCGGCTTCGACATCCCGGGCGTTGGCAGCGAGCACCTCGCTCTCGCGGGCTTCGAGCGCTAGCGCGATGGCGTCGAGGGCCGCGCTCCGGGTGCGCGCATCGCTGGCGGCCAAGCGGCGCGCGGCGGCGCGCGAGGCTTCGGCGCAGCGGCGGATCAAGGCGATGTCGTCGTGGTTCACAGCAGCACCAGGTCGTCGCGGTGGATCACGGTCTCGGGGCCTTCGTAGCCGAGCAGGGCCGGCAGTTCGGCGCTTGGCTTGCCCAGCACGCGGCGCAATTCGCTGGCGTCGTACTGGGCAATGCCCTTGGCGAAGGCGCGCGCCTCGCCGTCCACGAGGATTTCGACGGCATCGCCGGCGCGGAACGCGCCCTCGACCGCGCGCACGCCGGGCGGCAACAGGGAGGCGCCACGCTCGACCAGCGCCTTGCGGGCGCCGGCGTCCACGCGCAGTTGGCCTTGGCTGGCCAGCGCGTGGCGCATCCAGTGGTCCTTGGCGCTGGCCGGGGTCGCCGTGGGCTCGAACAAGGTGCCCGGACACCCGCCGCGGCCGAGGGCTTCGAGCGCTTCCGCCTTCCCACCGTGCGCGATCACCGTCGGAATGCCGCGAGCGGTGGCTTTCGCGGCAGCTTCCAGCTTGGTGCGCATGCCGCCAGTGCCGACCGCCGAGCCGGCGCCGCCAGCCAGTGCGAACACGGCGTCGTCGATGGCGGCCACGCGCGCGATGCGCGTTGCCTCGTGCACCTTGCGCGGGTCGGCGTCGTAGAGGCCGTCGATGTCCGAGAGGATGACCAACAGGTCGGCCTCGACCAGCACGGCCACGTGGGCCGCGAGGTTGTCGTTGTCGCCGAGGCGCAGTTCGTCGACGGCCACCGAATCGTTCTCGTTGATGATCGGCAGCGCGCCGGCGCGCAGTAGTTCGCGCAGCGTGTTCTTGGCGTTGACGAAGCGTCGCCGGTTCTGCAGGTCGTCGAAGGCGAGCAGCACCTGCGCGCAGGGCACGTCGAGCAACCGCGCCCAGGCCTCGACCATGCGCGGCTGGCCGATGGCGGCGAGTGCCTGTTTGGCCGGCAGGGCCGAGGCGTCGAGACCGCCCAGCAGCGCGCGCCCCGCGGCGACGGCGCCCGATGAGACGAGCACCACTTCGCGGCCGTCGGCGCGGGCTTCGGCGATGAAGCGGGCGATGGACAACAGATGGCGCGTGGACAGGCGCTGGCCGCCCGGCGCGATCAGGTTGCTGCCGACCTTGAGGACGGCACGTTTCCAGCGGGGCAGGGCAACGGGCTCGGACACCAGCAGCACTCGAAGGGCGGGCTCCCGAGTGGAGCGCAGCGTCGTCGAGCCGTCAAATCACTTCCGGTGTCGAACTCATGCGCCGCCGCGCGGACAGGCGTTCGCCCCGCTCAGAGCAGCTTGGCGATCATCCCCGCGCCCGCTGCCCAGACGGCCAAGGCGGTGCCCAGCGACGTCAGGAAGAAATTCAGCAGGGTGCGGGCCACGCGGTTCTTCCACCATCCGCCGATCGTCCGGGTGTCGTCGCGCAGCGCGAGGAAATCGGCGTAGTCCGGTTTCCGCACCCAGGCTTCGACCAGTGCGCTCACCGTGCCCGAGCCCAAGGCCGGATGCAGCGGCGTGATGGGCGAAGCCAGCGCCGCGGCGATAACGCTTAGGGGGTGCCCGCCGGCCGCGAGGCAGCCCAACGCGCCGCCGGCCGCGGTGATCGCCGCCCACTGCAGCAGCACCATGCCGCCGGTTTCGATGCCGCCCTGGTGCCAGCCCCAGGCGAAGCCGCCGAGCAGCAGGCCGACGAGGATGATCGTGAACCACGGGAGGCCCTCGTCCTTGGGCAGGGCTTCGAGTTCGGCGATCTGCGCGACGGGCGTGGCGGTGCCCGATTCGAGCGCGGCCTTCAGGCCGGCCAGATGGCCTGCGCCGACGACGGCCAGCACGTGCTTGCCGGGATGTGCCGCGCCGGCCTCGCGCAGCTTGGCGGCCATGTAGCGGTCGCGTTCGGCGATGACCGCCTCGTACAGCTCGGGGCTCTGGCCGGCGAACTCGGCGAAGCTCGCCTCCAGCACGTCGCCCTGCTTGAGCTTCTCGATGGCGTCGTCTTCCACCTTCTCGTCGACGATCAGGCTGGTGAACAGGCCGGCGCCCAGCATCGAGCGCTTCCAGAAGCCTAGCCGGCCCCAGGCGCGCTTGAAGGTCAGGCCGATATCGCGATCGATCAGCACCATCGGCAAGCCCCGCGCGGTGGCGCCAACCGCGGCGGCCTTCAGCTCGGCACCGGGCTCCACGCCCAATTGCTCCGAGAGGCGGCGCTGGTAGGCGGCCAACGCGAGGTTGGCCGCGAGCAGCCCGGCTTTGCCGGTCTTGATGGCCTGCACGAGGTCGAGCTTGGCCAGCGCGTTCGGATCGGTCAGCGCGCGATGCCGGGCCGGATCCAGTTCGACCGCGATGACATCGAAGGCCCCGCTGGCGAGCGCCGTCTCGACGGCGGCCACGCTCTCCTTCGAGACATGCGCGGTGCCGAGCAGGGTGTAGCGGACGCCGTCGCGGTCGACGTGGGCGAGCGGCTGGTCGGCCAGCGTGGCCGGCAGGGTCGTGTCGTTCAATGCAGGCTCGTTCGCGCCGTTCAATCGCGGAAACGCTTGGTGAGGTCGCCGTAGGCGTCGATGCGGCGATCGCGCAGGAAGGGCCAGATGCGGCGCACGGCTTCGCCGCGCGCAAGGTCGACGTCGCAGAACAACACCTCGGCGGCATCGCGCGAGGCCTCGGCGAGCACTTCGCCCTGCGGCCCGAACACCGCACTCGAGCCCCAGAACTCGATGCCGGGGCCGCCGATGGGGGAGGCTTCGAAACCGGTGCGGTTGCAGCTGAGCACCGGCAGGCCGTTGGCCACCGCGTGGCCGCGGTGCGAGAGGATCCAGGCCATGCGCTGGCGTTCTTTCTCCGCGTCGGTGTCGCGCGGATCCCAGCCGATGGCGGTCGGGTAGAGCAGCAGGTCCGCGCCGGCCAGCGCCATCAGGCGCGCGGCTTCCGGGTACCACTGGTCCCAGCAGACGAGCACGCCGAGGCGGCCCACCGAGGTGTCGATCGGGGTGAAGCCGAGGTCGCCGGGCGTGAAGTAGAACTTCTCGTTGAAGCCCGGGTCGTCGGGGATGTGCATCTTCCGGTACTTGCCGCGGAAGCTGCCGTCGGCGTCGAAGACCACGGCCGTGTTGTGCGCGAGGCCCGGCGCGCGGCGCTCGAACAGCGAGGCCAC
>JAIXTZ010000115.1 GCA_027483745.1 Lysobacteraceae bacterium | reverse complement strand
GTGCGCAATGGCGTCGAGCTCCAGGCGCCGCTGGTGCAGGTGCCGCAAGGGTTCATCAGTCGCGTGGCGTTGACGAACACCGGCAACGTGGCGCGTGCGTTCAGCTGGCGCTTCCTGCCTGCAGCGGGCAGCACGACAACGCCCACCACGACCGGGAGCGGCACGATCCCGGCAAATGGCTTGGTGGTGATCACCCTCGGCGATGTGCTGGGCGAACCTGGAGCGATGCCGTCGCGCGGTACGTTCATCGTCTGGGCATCGGCACCATCGAATGCCATCCAAGGCCTGTATCAGATCGTGAACGTGGCGAGCGGCTCGATCAGCAACACCGTGATGATGCGTCCCGGCACGAACTGAACGACCGGTACCGAAGCAGGACGAAGCCCCGCGGCCATGCGGGGCTTCGTCGTTGAGGCTGTCGCCATGAGGTAGCCTTTCCGTCGTTGACGGTGGGGGAGGGTAGCGTGGGCCACAAGGCAAGGAGCATCCTCGCAAAGCCGGCGATGCTGCAATGCAGCGTGCATCGCTTCGCGGCGCCATCGCAGGATCGAATCGCTTCCGACGTGGGGGAGGGAGCGCGAGCCCGCAAGCGCCTCGGCCTTGCGGGTTCTTTTTTTTCGACGAGGCACCATGGCATCGCTTGAGTCCACCCTCGAAGCCCTCGTCGAGCGTCGGCTCGACGCGCTCGCCGACGCCACGCCCTTGGACGCCTCGACCCGCATCGCGCTGCGCCCGCTCGCCGTCGCCTCGGAGTTCGCGCTCGACGTCCTGCGGCGCCAGCCCGACCTGCTCGCGAACCGCCACGCAAGGCCCGTCTTTCCCGCGCTCGAGGCCGATTCGCCCGAGGCGGCGATGGCCGCGCTGCGGCGCTGGCGCACCGCCGCTTCGAGCGTGCTGATCGCTCGCGATGTCGATGGCCTCGATGACGTCGACGCCACCCTCGCGGGCAGCACGCGCATCGCCGAGCAGGCCTTGCAGGGTGCGCTGGCCCAAGCGGAAGCCGAGTTCGCCCCGCGCTTCGGCACCTTGCGCGACGGCGATGGCCGCGCGCAGCGGCTGGTGGTGTTCGCGCTCGGCAAGCTCGGCGGCAGCGAGCTCAACTTCAGTTCCGACGTCGACCTCGTTTACGCCTACCCGCGTGGCGGCAGCAGCGATGGCGCACGTGCGCTCGACGCCGAGCCCTACTTCGTCCGCCTCGGCCAGCGCCTCGCGCAGCTGTTGAACGAGCCGACGGTCGATGGGTTCTGCCATCGCGTCGACCTGCGCCTGCGCCCGTTCGGCGACAGCGGCCGGCTGGCGCTGAGCTTCGATGCGATGGAGGCCTACTTCCAGCGCGAGGGCCGCGACTGGGAGCGCTACGCGTGGTTGAAGGCGCGCCCGGTGGCCGGCGACCTCGCGGCCGGTGAATCGCTGGTCGATGCGCTGCGGCCCTTCGTCTACCGCCGCTACCTCGATTTCACCGCGTTGGATTCGCTGCGCGAGATGAAGGCGTTGATCGAAGCGGAGGTCGCGCGCAAGGACATGGCCGACGACCTGAAGCGCGGCCCCGGCGGTATCCGCGAGGTGGAGTTCCTGGTGCAGGCCATCCAGCTGATCCGCGGCGGGCGGGAGCCGGCACTGCGTCGTCGTGGCCTGCTGCCGGCGCTTTCCGCGCTGGCGGCCGCGGGGCATCTGCCGGAAGCCACCGCGCAGCGGCTCGCCGCGGCCTATCGCTTCCTGCGCCGCGTCGAGAACCGCGTGCAGATGCTGCGCGACGCGCAGGAGTACGCGCTGCCGGCCGAACCCTTGGACCGGCTGCGCGTGGCGCGTGGCCTCGGGTACACCGATGCCGCCGCCCTCGACTCGGCGCTCCGCGGGCATCGCGACGTGGTCGCCGCGGAGTTCGCCGCCGTGCTGGGCGGGCGCCATGCGCCGGCGCGATCCTCGGCGTCGGTCGACGCGCGCACGGCCGCGCTGGCCGCCTACTGGCAGGCCTTGCCCGAGGGCGGCTCCGCGACCGTGCTCGCGGACGCGGGCTTCGCCGATGCCGAAGCCGCCGACGATGCGCTGCGTCGCCTTTCGGCCTCGGCCCTGCGGCGCAGCCTGTCGCCGCGTGCCGCCGCGTGGTTTGATCGCATCGTTCCGACGCTGGCCGCACAGGCCGCGTCCAGCGATGCGCCTGACGCCAGCCTGGCGCGCGGCATCGCCCTGATCACCGCGATCGGCCGCCGAAGCAGCTACTTCGCCCTGCTGGCCGAGCAGCCCGCGGCGCTCGAACGCCTCGCCGAGGTCTGTGCCGGCAGCGCGCTGCTGGCCGAGCGCCTCACCGAACACCCGCTGCTGCTCGATGAGCTGCTCGACGTGCGTGCGGCCGGCCCGCTGCCCGAGGCGGCCGCCATCGCGCAGGACCTCGCCGCCCTCGTGCCGATGCACGACGATGCCGAGGCCGCGCTGATCGCCTTGAACGAGCGTCGCCACAGTTTGGCCTTTCGCATCGGGTTGGCGTGGCGCGCCGGCCGCATCGACGCCGTGCTCGCGACGCGCCGGCTGGCCACGGTCGCGGAAGCGGTGGTGGCCGCGGCGCTGGCCCTCGCCACGCGCGAGGTCGAGCGCGCGCACGGCCGCGTCGCCGGCGGCGGCTTCGCGGTCCTCGGCTACGGCAGCATCGGGGCCGAAGAGCTGGGCTTCGCCTCCGACCTCGACCTCGTCTTCGTGCACGGCGCCGATCCGAACGCCGTGTCCGACGGCGCGCGTCCGCTCGATGCGGGCCGCTATTACCTCCGCGTCGCGCAGAAGCTCGTCGCGGTTCTGGATACGCCCACGGCTGGCGGCAGGCTCTACGACGTCGACGTGCGGCTCCGTCCGGACGGCGCCAAGGGGCTGCTGGTGGTGAACTTCGACAGTTTCGCCGGCTACCAGCGCGAGCGCGCGTGGACCTGGGAGCACCAGGCCCTCGTCCGCATGCGGCCGCTCGCCGGCGACGCCGCGCTGCTGGCCCGGCTCGACGCGCTGCGTGGCGAGATCCTCGCGCGTCCTCGGGAGCCTTCCGCGCTCGCGAGGGACATCGCCGACATGCGCGAGCGCATGCGCCGCGAGCTCGACCGCAGCGATGCCGCGCACTTCGACCTGAAGCAGGGCGCCGGTGGCCTCGTCGATCTCGAATTCGCCCTGCAGCACGCCGTGCTGCGACACGCTGGCGCCCACCCGGCCTTGCTCGAGCCGCGGCACAGCGCGGCGCTGGCGTCGACGCTCGCGAAGGTCGGGCTGATCAACGCCGTCACCGCGGAGGCCCTGGGCACGGCGCATGCGGCACTCGTCGGGCTCTCGCTCGGCTGCACGCTCGATCGCCGGCCGCGTCGCGTGCCGGCCGCGGTCGTTCAGGGCACGGCGTCGTCGCTGCGTGCGACGCTCTCGGCGATGTCGCCGTTGGTGGCCGGCTGACGCGCGGCGATCCGCTCGAGGATCCACGGTCGAAGCCGTTCGGCGATGCGCGCGCTTTCGCGCCACGGCTCGATCGGCCACGGCGCGCTTTCCGGACCCAGCGCACGCGCCCGGCCACTGTCGATGGCCTTGGCGACGAGGTGCCGGATGCGGCCCCGGTTGTAGCGCGGCACGGCGATCCACAGCGGCGCGCGCGTGGCCGCGGCTTCGCTGATCAGGTTGGCGGAATCCGGCGTCACCACGAGCCGGTCGGCCCAGGCCATCGCGCCGGCATAGGGGTTCGGCCCGTCGCGGTCGTCCATCCAGACATGGGCACGGTCGCCCATGGCCTGCTTGATCTGTCGGCGCATCGCCGACGGCGTGCGGCGCGAGCCGATCACCCACAGCGTCCCGCCATCGCGCTGGCGCCAGCGCAGCAGCAGTTCGAGGATGCCGTCGAGCGCGTGGCGGTCCCAGTCGCTGTCGTCTGTCGGACCGCCGACCAGCAGGACGGTGAGTGGCCCCGGGCCCTCGCCGAGCGTCGGGTGCGCGGCGCGCTGCCGCTCCAGCCAGGCGTCGTCGATCGGGTTCAGGCTGCCGTCGAGCGTCAACACGTTGCCGCCCTGCACGCCATCGTGCGCGGGCAAAACGACGGCGTCCCAGTGCGGCGTGGGCAGGCGCGGATGCAGGATTTGCACGACGGCGCTGCCGCGCTGCCGCAGAAGGCGCGTGGCGAGGGCCGCCTGGCGGCCGCAGCCCACCACCACGGGCGGCGGCGTGTCGAGCGCGGCGCCGAACGCGGCACCGAAGGCCGCGTGGCTGCCCGGCAGCACGCGCGGTGCGGCCCAGCGCCACGGCACCCGGGGTCGCAGCACGAACTCCGCAAAGGGCAGCGCCCAAGCCTCGGCCAAGGCCAGCGCCTGCCGGCGATTGCCGGCGGCACCGTCGTGCAGCACGAGGACCGGGGTGGGGGGAACGACGCTCATGCCCCGGAGTGTAGCCAGCCCCACGCGGGCCGGGCATCGCGACGGGTCGTTCCGGGGTACACAACGACCTGTTGCAGTGGCGGGCATCGTCGCGGCCGCGGCGGCGCCCATACTCCTTCCGCATCGCCACCCGACCCCCAAGGACTCCCATGACCGCCCTCGACGCCAACGCCCTCGACCAGCTGTTCCGCACGGCCCGCACGCACAACGCCTGGCAGAAGAAGGATGTGCCGGATGGCCTGCTGCACGAGCTCTACGACCTGCTGAAGTGGGCGCCGACCAGCGCCAACGCCTCCCCGGCGCGTTTCGTGTTCGTCAAATCCGCCGAAGCGAAGGCAAAGCTGAAGTCCACGCTGGCGCCGGGCAACGTCGACAAGACGATGTCCGCACCGGTCACGGTCATCGTCGCGCAGGACATGGCCTTCTACGACAAGCTGCCGCAGCTCTTCCCGCACGCCGACGCCCGCAGCTGGTTCGCCGGCAACGACGCGCTGATCGAGAGCACCGCGTTCCGCAACGCCACCCTGCAGGGTGCCTACCTGATCATGGCCGCGCGCGCGCTGGGGCTCGACACCGGCGCGATGTCCGGTTTCGACGCGGCCAAGCTCGACGCCGAGTTCTTCGCCGGCACCACGATCAAGTCGAATTTCCTGATCAACCTCGGCTACGGTGACGCCGCCGGCCTGTTCCCCCGTTCGCCGCGCCTGTCCTTCGACGAAGCCGCCCGCATCGCCTAAACCCATCCTTTCGCCGCGGCGTCCGCCGCGGCCCGCCCACCCGGAGCACCCCATGAAGAAGACCCTGTTCGCCGCAGCGCTGGCCGCCGCCTTCGCCGCCCCCGCTTTCGCCGCCGATGCGTTCAAGTTCGACGCCGGCCACACCTACGTCGGCTTCGAGATCGACCACCTCGGTTTTTCGCAGACTCTCGGCGAGTTCACCAAGTACGACGGCACGCTGAACCTCGACCGCGCCAACCTCGCGAACTCGTCGATCGAAGTCACCATCGACACCAGCAGCATCGACACCGACCAGGCCGATTTCGACGAGCACCTGCGCTCGGCCGATTTCTTCAACGTCGCC
>JAIXTZ010000003.1 GCA_027483745.1 Lysobacteraceae bacterium | reverse complement strand
TGTAGCGCTTCTTCAGGATCTCGGTGAGCACCGGCTGGGCCACGGCCCAGATGTCGAGCTTCGGGTCGAGATGACGCGCCACGCCTTCGATGTTCAGCAGCGTCTTCTGCAGCAGGATCAGCTGCGGCTGCAGGGTGAGCTCGTACTGCTGCGCGGTCTTGAACAGCTTGACCAGCACTTCGCCAAGCGAGATCTCGGCCAGCGGGCGCGTGAAGTAGGGCTCGCAGACCGCGCGCGTGGCGGCCTCCAGGTCGGCGAGGCGCAGGTGCGCGGGCATCCAGCCGGCCTCGACGTGCAGCTCGGCGATGCGCCGGTAGTCGCGCACGAAGATCGCCATGAAGTTCTCGGCGAGGTAGTACTGATCGTTGGCCGAGAGCTGGCCCATGATCCCGAAGTCCAGCGCGATGAAGCGCGGGTTGTCGCGGCGCGCCGGGTCGTCGTCGACCCAGATGTTCCCGGCGTGCGCGTCGGCGTGGAAGAAGTTGTCGCGGAACACCTGCGTGTAGAACACCCGCACGCCCTTCGCCGCGAGTTTCGCGCGCGAAATGCCGGCCGCTTCGAGGGCGGCGATGTCGTCGGACGGGATGCCCGTCACGCGCTCCAGCGTCAGCACGCGCTCGTGCGAATGCGTCCAGAACACCTCGGGGACGTAGAGGTCGTCGCTGTCGATCCAGAAGCGGCGCAGCACCGAGGCGTTCGCGCCCTCGCGCTGCAGGTCGAGCTCGCCGCGCAGCGTGGTTTCGATCTCGGCCACCACGTCGCGCGGGCGGATCTTCTCGGCGCGCGGGTGGGTGCGTGCCACCACGTCCGCCAGCGCCTTCAGCAGCGCGAGGTCGGCGTCGATCTGGCGATCGATGCCGGGGCGGACGACCTTGACCACCACGGCGCGGCCGGCGCTGCCGTCGGCGTTGCGCAGCCGTGCGGCATGCACCTGGGCGATCGAGGCCGAGGCCAGGGGCGTCTCGTCGAATTCGGCATACAGCGCGTCGATCGGGCGGCCCAGCTGGGCCTCGATGATGCGGCGCGCCTCGGCGCCGTCGAAGGGCTGCACGCGGTCGCGCAGCAGGGCCAGCGCATCGGCCACGTCCGGCGGCAGCAGGTCGCGGCGGGTGCTGAGGATCTGCCCGAACTTCACGAAGATCGGGCCCAGCTCCTCCAGCGCGGCGCGCAGGCGTTCGCCGCGCGGCGTCGCCGAGGTGCCGCGGCCCAGCGGGCGCAGCACCCAGCGCAGCTTGGCGAAGGGCGTGCCTTCGAGCAGCGCGTCGAGCCGGTGCTTGAACAGCACCCGGACGATGCGCGAGGCGCGCAGCGGGGCGGCGATCATCCGGCCGTGCCCGTGGCGCGGCGGGCCACGCGGGCGGCCAGGCGCTCGACGCGGTCGCGCAGGGCATCGACCTCATCGAAGAAGGCCTGCTGCTCAGCCTTCGGCACGAGGTCGCGCGATTCCTCGGTGAGGTAATCGGCACCGGCCTTGGCGAACGCGGCGCCCTGCACCCGCGCCTCGCGCAATCCGGCACGCACGGCCTTGGCGATCTGCGGGCCGATCACCGGGCCGAGCGCGTCGGCGAAGGGCTGCTCCCAGTCCGGGTCGAAGCCTTCGGCCAGCCGCTGCAGCTGGCGCGCCAGCTCCGCATCGCCGCTGATGCGCACCTTGCCGACCGGTGTCGCGCCGCTGGATTTCAGGAAGGGCAGCTGGCCGATCAGCGCGCCGATGCCGGCGCGCACCGACAGGTCGGGTTCCTCACCCCGCGCCGGGCCGACGCGCAGCGCCTCGCCGTCGACGCGCAGCTCCATCGCCAGCGGCGGGGATTCGAGGTGCAGTTGCAGGCGTTGACCGTCCAGCGGAGCCAGCGCCGCGCGCGTTTCCGGGTCGAGCGCCAGGGCGCGGTTGAGGGCGGTTTCGAGCAGGCGGCCGGCGAGCGGCTTCAGCGCGTCGAAGGGGGAGCGGGGCGAGGTCATGCCGCGATTCTAGCGGGGCGGCGTCACGGCCCCGTGCCGGATGCCTTGGGCCGCGGTGGCTAGGGGCTCAGCAGGAAGTTCAGCAGGTTGTTCTGGAAGTACTGGTTCGCGAGCAGCCGTCCATGGTTCTCGCAGAGGAAGAAGGTCTGTCGCAGCGGCACGAAGGCGTGCGCGCCGGCGTCCTGGGACTCCCGCGTCACCAGCCCGTCGCCGGCCGCCCGCATCAGGCCCTCGTAGTCGACGCCTTCGACGGGCGCCTTCACCTCGCCGGGCTCGAACGCCAGCACGGCGCGGTCGCCCAAGGTTTCGAGCACCGCGCCGGAGAGCGTCCGCTCGCAGTCGCCCCCGAAGGCCGCGATGCGCAGGCCCCGGTTCGGGAAGGGACGGGCCAAGGCCTCGTTGAAGTGGCGCGCGCGGCGCAGGTTCCGCTCGAAGTTGGCCTGCAGCACCGACAGCACCAGCCGCCCCTCTGCGCCGTCGCCCCAGGCCGCCTGCACCCGGGCTCCCACCTCCGGCGAGAACACCGACCAGCGGTTGTCGCGCCAGATGGCCGGGTCGTAGAGGTCGAGCGGCAGCGGTCGGCCCTGGCGGTCGTGGACCACCTGGGTGTGCGGATGGGGCAGGGTTTCGAAGACGGTCGAGAAGCTGGCCAGCGCTTCGATCGGCACCGTGCGCAGCCCGAAGCGGAAGCCCTGCTGCAGCCGCCGCAGGCTGGCCACCGAGCCGAGGTTTGGCGTGCCCAGCATGGCCACACGGCGAACGCGCTTCCCGCCCTCCGCCCAAGGCGTCGGGTCGGGAGACTCCAGCACGTCCTCCGGGCCATAGCGGAGGTAGTAATTGGCGATCAGCCCGCCGTTGCTGTGGGCGATGATGTCCACGCGCAGGTCGGGGTCGTCGAAATCGCGGCGGATCTGGTCGATCAGCGCATGCAGCTGGCGCACGGCGACGATGTTCGGTTGTCGCCAGTCGTAGGCCAGCGTGTAGTAGCGCCGTCGCCCGCCATTGGTGGGCGGCTGCCCCGGTTCGCCCGGTGCGAAGCGGCCGGCGCCTTCGAGCGTCCCGAGCAGCTGGCCGTAGATGTCGTAGCGCCCGAACTCGCGGATCAGCGGGCCGGCGACGATGCCGTCGTCCGCCTCCCAGGCCGGGCCGATGCGGGCGAGCCGCGCGTAGTCGCTGAAGGCCATGGTCGACAGCGAGCCCGGCCAGCGCTCCTCGCCGGTCCGCCGGTCGATCAGCCGCGAGCCCATCAAGCCCGGGATGACGATGACCGGGGGCTGGGTCGGGCTGCTGGCGGCCCGCGCGTACAGCGCCTCGAGATCCGGGCCCTGGCGGCTCGCGCAGCCGGCAAGCAGCAGGGCGAGCAGCATCAGGATCGTGCGAAGGATGAAGGGGGGGCAGGCCGTCATCGGCGCAGCATAAGCGTCGAACTCCGTCACGGAATGAACAACGGCCGAGCCAAGCCCGTCACGGAACGCGACGTCGGCGCTGGCGGGCGCGGGTGGCGTCGGCCCAGCATCCGCGTCCCGGCGTTGTCGCCACCATCGAACGAAAGGAAACCGTCATGCGCACCGTCCTGCTTTGCACCGTCGCCCTCGCCAGCCTCGCCACCGCCTCCTTGGCCATCGCCCAGGCCGGTGGCGACCGCATCCGCGGCGAGATCCCGGCCGTGCAGGCGAGCCAGTTCATCGGCAAGCAGGGCACGGTGTGCGGCCTGGTCGACGGTGCCCGCTTCGCCGAGAACGCCGAAGGCCAGCCCACCTACCTTTTCATGGGCGGCAACTTCCCCGGCCACAAGTTCTCGGCCCGCATCTGGGGCCGTGACCGCGGCCAGTTCAGCACTGCGCCGGAGACCCTCGCCGGCCGCACCGTCTGCGTGACCGGTGACATCCGCACCGCCAACGGTCGCCCAGAGATCGTCGTCCGCGGCGCTCGCAACCTCAAGATTTCGTGATCGATCCCGCGTGATCGCGGCGCGCCCCTCGCGGCGCGCCGTGGCCTGTGCCACGATCCTTGGCAAGGGGAATCGTCAATTCGCGTTCAAGCCTGTCCGGGTGCCGCCGATCTCGGATTGGATAGGTCCATCATGCATTGGCTGTCCGGGCGCGGCCCGGCGAATTCGACCAGGGGGTACGTTGTGAACATCCGTTCCGGTGTCGCTGCGTTGTGCGTCGCGTGGCTGGCCGCCACGTCCATCCCATCGGCCATGGCCCAGGCCGGCAGCAACCGCATTCGCGGCGAGATCCCGGCCCTCGATGCCGGGCAGTTCATCGGCAAGGAAGGCACGGTGTGCGGCGTCGTCGATGGCGCCCGCTTCGCCGAGAACACCGAGGGCCAGCCGACCTTCCTGTTCATGGGCGGCAACTTCCCGGCCCACAAGTTCTCGGCCCGCATCTGGGGCCGTGACCGCGCGGCCTTCGAGCCCAAGCCGGAGACCCTCGGCGGCAAGACCGTGTGCGTCACCGGGGAGATCCGCACGGCCAACGGCCGTCCCGAGATCGTGGTGCGCGGCGTGCGCAACCTGAAGGTCAAGTAATCCGCTTTCCCCCGGCCCTCCCGGGTCCCGGGACCACGTTCGACTGCAAGGATTCCGAATGGACTGGCTGCGCAACCTCAAGATCGCCCCGAAGCTGCTGCTCGCCTTCGGCGTGGTCGTTGTCCTCATCATCGTGCTGGCGTTGGGCGCCTTTCGTGGCCTGGGCACGCTCAACGACGCCACCACGGAGATCACGCAGCGCTGGATGGTGGAGCTGGCCACGGCGCAGGACCTGAAGTCGGAGGCCGCGGCCTACCGGCTGCAGAACTTCCGCCTCGTGCTGCGCACCTCGGCGGAGGCCAAGGAGGCGGCCCGCGGCGAGATCGCGAACCACCAGCTCAACTTCGAGGACCTGCTGCTGTCGCTGGAAGCCACGGCGGTCAGTGAGGACGACAAAGCGAAGACCGCCGCCATCAAGGCCGCCTGGGAGGCCTACGTGGCCAACACCGGCGAGGTGGTCTCGGCCTACGACATGGGCTTCGTCGACGAGGCCCTGGACATGTTCCTCGCCGACAACCGCGACAAGTACGAGGCGGTTGCCACGCTGATCCAGGAACGCGTCGACTTCGGCCTCGAGGGCTCCACCGCGGCGCGCACCGGGGCCGAGCAGGCCTACGAGACGGCGAAGGGCATCATCTGGACGAGTCTGCTGGTCGCCATCGCGCTGGCCATCGCCCTGGCCCTGCTGATCGCGCGCGCCATCTCGAAGGGCGTGAACTCGGCGGTGACCATCGCCAACGCCGTGGCCGGCGGCAAGCTCGACAACGCGATCGACACCTCGCGCAAGGACGAGATCGGCGCCCTGCTTTCGGCACTGAACCGCATGCAGAACGACCTCAACGAGCGCATCGAGGCCGATCGTCTCGTTGCCGAGGCCAACTTGCGGATCAAGAACGCACTGGACGGCGCCGCGACCGGCGTGATGATCGCCGACAACGCGCGCCAGATCATTTACGTGAACAAGAAAGTGGTCGAGGTGCTGCTCGATGCGCAGGAGCAGATCCGCACCCGCTTCGCCGACTTCGACGCCGAACACCTGATCGGCCAGTCGATCGACCAGTTCCATGCCAACCCGGACCACCAGGCCGGCATCATCGAGCGGCTCACCGGAGCGCACCGCGCCCAGATCGAGCTTGGCAACCGCACGTTCGCGCTCACCGTCGCCCCGATCTTCGACGAGCGCGGCGAGCGCCTCGGCACCATGGTCGACTGGCGCGACCGCACCGAAGAGATTGGCGTCGAGCAGGAGGTGCAGCGCATCGTCCAAGCGACGTCGCGCGGCGACTTCAGCGAGACGATCGTCGAAGAGGGCAAGACCGGCTTCTTCCAGGTGCTCGCGAAGTCCCTCAACGCCGGCTTCGCCGGCACCCGGACCACGTTGGGCGAGATCGGCCGCGTGATGGGCCTCGTCGCCCAGGGCGACCTCACCGCGAAGATGGACGGCCACTACGAGGGCCAGTTCGCCGAGATCCGCGACAGCATCGAGGGCAGCGTCACCCAGCTGCGCTCGCTGATCGGCCAGATCCAGCAGGCGGCCGGGCAGATCAATACCGCCGCGTCCGAGATCGCGGCCGGCAACCAGGACCTCTCGGCGCGCACCGAGCAGCAGGCGGCGAACCTCGAGGAGACCGCCGCCTCGATGGAAGAGCTCACCGCCACGGTGAAGCAGAACGCCGACTCGGCGCGCCAGGCCAACCAGCTCGCCACCGGCGCCGCCGGCGTGGCCGAGCAGGGTGGCGAAGTGGTGGGCCGCGTCGTGACCACGATGCGCGAGATCGAGGTGTCGTCCAAGCGCGTGGCCGACATCATCAGCACCATCGACGGCATCGCCTTCCAGACCAACATCCTGGCCCTGAACGCCGCGGTGGAAGCCGCGCGCGCCGGCGAGCAGGGCCGCGGTTTCGCCGTGGTCGCCTCCGAGGTGCGCAGCCTCGCCGGCCGTTCGGCGCAGGCGGCGAAGGAGATCAAGGAGCTGATCGAGGCTTCGGTGGAGACCGTGGGCGAAGGCTCGCGCCTGGTGCAGCAGGCCGGCTCGACCATGGCCGAGATCGTCGGCTCGGTGAAGCGCGTGACCGACATCATGGCCGAGATCAGCGCGGCCTCGGCCGAGCAGAGCTCGGGCATCGAGCAGGTCAACCAGACCATCACCCAGATGGACGAGACCACGCAGCAAAACGCGGCGCTCGTCGAGGAGGCCACGGCGGCCGCGCGCTCGATGGAAGACCAGGCGCAGCAGCTCGCCGAGGCGGTGGGCCGTTTCAAGATCGCCACCACCGCGAAGGCCGTCGCTGCCCCGCCCGCGCCGGTGCGTCCGGCCGGCAGCGCCATGGCCGCGCCGTCGACCGGTGGGGCGCGCAGCATGCGTTCCCCCAGCCCGGCACCTCGCACGGCCGCGAAGCCCGCTGCCACCCCAACCCCACAGGCGTCCGCGGCGAAGCCGGCATCCCGGCCGGCGCCGCGCGTCGATGCGCCGAAGCCCGCGGCCCCCCGGGGCAAGGCGGACAGCGCGTCCGAAGGCGAGTGGACCGAGTTCTGATTGTCCTCCCGCCCGGCCAATGCGTGGATCGTGTTGGCCGCTTGGCTGGGACTGATGGTGGGCGTGGGCGCCGCACTGAGCCCTCGGCCACCGGCGGTGCTGGAGGGCGATGAGGCGACGGCGCTCGCGTCCGATTGGGCGCCGGCCTTGGCCGCCCGTGCCCCGGGCCGTGCCGCTCTTCTACTCGGTGCCCCGTGCCCTTGCGATGGTGACGCGCGACGCACGGTGTCGCGGTGGGCGCGTGCGGCGCACGTCGACGTGCGCGAGATGCCCGGTCTTCCTGGAATCGCCCTGGCCGATGGGGACGGCCGCCTGCGCTACGCGGGCGAGGCGTCGGCCCTGGTGTCCCACTGCGGCGGTGCGCGGGGTTTCGAACGCTGGTGGGACGGGGTGCCGGATCGCCCGGTGCTGACGGCGCCTTGCGCCTGCGTGTAAGCGGCGCCCGGCGGCTGCCGGGCGGCCATTCGGAGCCATGGAGGCCGGATTGATGGGGAATCGTGCATGGCATTTTGGAACCTAGAAGAAAGCGCGGAGCTGCGCCGTCAGTCGGCGTGGGCCGATCGCATGCTCGCGGTGGTCGGCGCGGCCTTCGCGCTGGTGGTGCTCGCTGTCGGAGCCACGCTGGGGCAGATGGGCAGCGCGCTGCTGGTGGTGGTGCCCACCCTCGCCGTTGGCGCGTGGCTGGTGCAGTCCCACGCCGGCGCCCTGCCGACCCGTTTGTTCATGGGCGCCGCGTTCATGGTGCTGGCCGCCGCCCTGATCCACGAGGGCCGGGGGATGATCGAGCTGCACTTCGCGATCTTCGTGCTGCTCGCCTTCCTGCTGGTGTATCGCGATTGGCGCCCCATCGTGGTGGCTGCGGCGGTGATCGCCGTGCACCACGTGGCCTTCGCCCAGGCCCAGGCCGAAGGCTTGCCGCTGCTCTTGCTGCCGCCGGACGACGTGGCGCGGTACACGGCGCTCCAGCGCTACGGCGTCGTGGCCATCCATGCCGTCTTCGTCGTCGCCGAGACCATCGTCCTGTGCGTGCTGGCGATGCGGCTGCGGCGCGAGGCCGACCTCGTGGGCCTGGGGGCCGCCGAGGTTGCCGCCATCGCCGAGCGCATGGGTCGCGGCGACTTCCGCGCCGATCCGCGGCTGGCGCGCGCGACGCCGGGCTCGATGGCGGCCAGCCTCGAGGCCATGCGACGCCAGCTCGATGCGCAGTTCAACGAGGTGTCCGGGGTGACCGAGGCGCTGGCCCACGGCGATCTCCAGCGTCGGGTGCCCGTCGCCGGCCTCGACGGCTCGCTGCTGAAGCTCGCCGAGGACGTCAACGGCAGCGTGGACCAGCTGGCGCACGTGCTTGGCGCGGCGATCGACGCGCTGGGCGCGCTGTCTTCGGGCCGCGCGCTGGCGCGCGTCGACGTGGCCGCCGAGGGCGAGTTCGCGCGGATGGTCGCATCCGTCAACGCCATGAGCGAGTTCGTCGGGACCCTCACGCTCACCCAGGGCCAGCTGGTCGCGGCGGTGCGGGCGGGACGCTTCGAGCCGCTGCAGGGCGTCGACCGTTTCGAGGGCTTCCAGCGTGAGCTCTATGAGGGCTTGAACGGGCTGGTGGCCGAACTGGGCACGGCCATGGGCGCCGTGCGCGGGGCCATGGGGCGACTCGCCGAGGGCGACCTCTCGGTGCGGATGGAGGGCGCGTACCGCGGTGAGTTCGAAGCCATGCAGACCAGCGTCAACGGCACCATCGACCGGCTGCGCGACCTCATCGGCCGCATCCAGTCGGCGTCGGGCCACATCCACGCGGCCGCCGCCGAGATCGCCACGGGCAACGAGGACCTGTCGCGCCGCACCGAGGCGCAGGCCGCCAACCTCGAGGAGACCGCGGCGTCGATCGAGGAGCTGACGGGCACCGTGAAGCAGACCGCCGACAACGCACGCGAGGCGAACGGCCTGGCCACGGAGGCGGCGGCCGTGGCCGCGCGCGGCGGCGAGCTCGTCCAGGGCGTGGTGCAAACCATGTCCGGCATCGAGGACGGATCGAAGCGGATGTCCGACATCATCGCCACCATCGATGGCATTGCGTTCCAGACCAACATCCTCGCGCTCAACGCGGCGGTGGAAGCCGCGCGCGCCGGCGAGCAGGGCCGCGGCTTCGCGGTGGTGGCCGCCGAGGTGCGGGCTCTGGCCCAGCGCTCCGCCGGTGCCGCGAAGGAGATCAAGGCCCTCATCGACGATTCGGTCGCGCGCGCGGGCGAGGGCGCCCGTCGCGTCGACGATGCCGGCCGGACCATTGCCGACCTGGTTGGGGTCGTGCGTCGCGTGAGCGGCCTGATGGCGGAGATCTCCGCCGCCACGCTGGAACAGACGACGGGCATCGAGCAGGTCAACGAAACGATCGGCCAGATGGACCACAGCACGCACCAGAACGCGACGCTCGTCGAGGAAGCCACGGCGGCGGCGCGCGCGATGGCGGACCAGGCCGACGGCTTGCGGCAACTGGTGGGGCAGTTCCGACTCGAGCAAACCTGAAAACAAGCGTCAAAGAGCGTCGCCGCTCAAGGTTTTGTCGCGACGCAACGTTAAGCTCTTGGGACATTGCTGCAGGACAGCGTTCGCGGGGGCTCACGCCCCTTGTTCCTGCGGCGGGCTCGGCGGCCTTGCGCCGGGGAGGAGTGGTGGTGGTTCATCGGGGCGGCAGGCCAGGGAGTCGTTTCGCGTTGACGCGTTTTCCCTTCCATCGACCGAGGCCCATCGCCATGCGTCCATCCGCTTTTTCCTTGTCCTGCTCCCTGGTCATTGCGGCGCTTGCCGCCGCCGCCGCGGCGCCCGCTGCCGCCGTCGAGTTCAAGCCCACCGCGAGCCTGATGGCTGACGGCACGTGGATCGATGGCGACACGGCGCCCGACGAGGACTATGTGCGGATGCGACGCGCTCGCGTCGGCTTCGACGTGGGCACCAAGGGGAAGTGGCTGTTCCGCGTCGAACACGATCTCGCCGATCGCTCGGCGCCGGAAGTGAGCCTGCAGCTGACGCTCGCCGAGGGCGACACGCTCTGGATGGGCCAGTTCAAGCAGCCTTTCCTTCTGGAGGACGCCATGAGCGATCGCCAGACGCCCTTCCTTGAGCCGGCGCTGAGTGGGTCTTTCGTCCTGGGTCGCCGCATGGGCATCGGCTTCCAGCGCGTGCGCACCGATTGGACGTGGACCACCTCCGCGTTCGGCCAGCGCGAGGACGGCACCCAGGAGCGCGTGGGCCTGGCCACCCGCGCGACCCGCGTGGTTTGGCGCGACGGCGACGCGTTCCTGCACGTGGGCGGCAGCGCCGCGCTGGAGGCGACGGAGCATGGCGCGTTCAGCGTGTCGTCCCGGCCGGAGAACTTCTTCGCCAGCCGCACCCTGGTGAGCACCGGTGCCTTGCCGGGCACGGACCGCGTCGGCCGCCTCGGCGCCGAACTGCTGTGGATCGATGGACCGACGTCGTTCCAGGCCGAAGTGGCGGCGTTGCGCGCCACCCGCGCCGCCGCCGCGGACTTCACCGGGACGGCGGCCTCGGCGGTGATCGGCTGGTCGCCGACCGGCCACGCCCGCGGCTACGCGCGCGGTGCGGTCGGCTCGCCAACGGCCGCCGCGGAAGGCGGCGTCTGGGAACTCTTCGCCCGCGCCAGCTGGATCGACCTTGACGATGGCGCGGTGCGTGGCGGCGACGCCCACAACCTGTCGCTCGGCGCGGTCTGGTACCCGATGCCGCGCGTCCGCGTGATGGGCAACTGGATCGTGGCGAACAGCGAGCGGCGCGGCGTGCCCTACGACCCGTCGATCTTCGCCGTGCGCCTCCAGTACGTGTACTGACCTTTCTCCTTCCATCGCCATCGAGGTCGCTCATGCGTTGGTTTACTGATCTGGGCATCGCCCGCAAGCTCGGCATCGCCTTCGGCCTGCTGATCGCCATCACGCTGGCCATCGGCACGATGGCCTTCGTGCAGATGAACGCCATGCAATCCCTGCAGGCTGAAATGGTCGGCAAGTGGGTCCCTGCCACGCGGCACCTGCTGAGCATGAAGGTGGCGCTCAACGAGTACCGCACCGCCGAGATCCAACAGATCAACTTCGGCGCCGACGCGGAGGAGGTCGCGGGCTACGAGGAGCGCATGGTCGGCTTCAAGGCCCAGTTCGACGAGCACAAGGCCGCCTACCAGGCGCTGGCCACCTCGGACGAGGAGAAGGCGCTGTGGGCCGAGGTGCTGGCCGCGGAGGCGCTCTACTTCGGCCTGCATGAGCGCATCCGCGCCGCCATCGATGCCGGCGACCTGGAGACGGCGCGCGCCATCTCGGGCGAAGAAGGACGCGTCGCCCGTCGCGACCTGTCCGCCCGCCTCGACGCCTCGCTCGAGCTGACGCAGAACACGCTCGCCGAGCTCATCGAGAAAGAGAAAGCCGCGACCACCCGCGCCGAAGTGGCGATGGGCGTGGCGCTTCTCATCGCGACGCTGGTGGCGATCGGATTGGCTGTCTGGATTTCCCGCCTCGTGGGCCGCCCCTTGGTCGCCGCCCAGCAGGTGGCCGAGCAGGTCGCCAACGGCCGCCTCGACGTGGTCATCCCCCCCGCCGGCGCCGACGAGACCGGGCGCCTGCTGGCCGCGATGGCGCGCATGCGCGACCAGCTGCGCCACGTGCTCGAGGCCATGGGCGAGATGGCCCGCCGGCACGACGCGGGCGAGCTGGGCTACCGGATGGAGGCGCAGCGCTTCCCGGGCGACTACGGCCGCATGGTCGACGCCACCAACGTCCTCGTCGCCGGGCACATCGACGTCAAGCTGCGCGTCACGGCGCTGGTGAACGAGTACGCCAACGGCGATCTGCGCCGCGACATGGAGGAGCTGCCGGGCGAGAAGCGCCGGATCACCGAGGCGATGCAGGCGGTCAAGTCGCGGCTCTCGGGCATCAACACCCAGGTGCAGGCCCTGGCCGATGCGGCGGCGGCCGGCGACTTCAGCGTCCGCGGCGACGAGTCCGCCTTCGACCACGAGTTCCGTCGCATGGTGCAGGGGCTGAACCGCGTGATGGCCGTCAGCGACGTGGCGCTTGCGGAAGTCAGCCGCGTGCTTCGCGCGATCGCCGATGGCGATCTCACGCAGCGCGTGGAGGGTGAATTCGCCGGTGTTTTCGCCCGCATGCAGGCCGACGCGAACGCCTCGACCGACAGCCTTGCCGAAGTGGTCGCCGGCATCCAGGCGGCGGTCATGCACATCAACACGGCCGCCGGCGAGATCGCGTCGGGCAACCAGGACCTGAGCCGCCGCACGGAAGGCCAGGCGGCGAACCTCGAGGAGACCGCGGCCTCGATGGAGGAGCTGACCTCGACGGTCAAGCAGAATGCGGGTTCCGCGCAGCAGGCGAACCAGCTGGCCGCCTCTGCCGCGCAGGTGGCGAGCAAGGGCGGGCAGCAGATCCGCGATGTCGTGACGACGATGGAAGGCATCAGCGACAGCTCGCGCAAGGTCGGCGAGATCATCTCGGTCATCGACGGCATCGCCTTCCAGACCAACATCCTGGCGCTCAATGCGGCGGTCGAAGCGGCGCGCGCCGGCGAGCAGGGCCGCGGCTTCGCCGTGGTGGCCAGCGCAGTGCGCAGCCTGGCGCAGCGTTCGGCGGCCGCTGCGACGGAGATCAAGGACCTGATCACCGATTCGATCACCCGCGTCGACGGCGGCGCGCAGCTCGTCCAGGCGGCCGGCGGCACGATGGACGAGATCGTTGTCTCCGTGCGCCGCGTCAACGACATCATGGCCGAGATCAGCGCGGCCTCGGCCGAGCAGAGCATGGGCATCGAGCAGGTCAACCAGACGATCATCCATCTCGACGAGACCACGCAGCAGAACGCCGCCCTGGTGGAGGAAGCGACGGCGGCGGCGGGCTCCCTCGAGGATCAGGCGCGCCAGTTGGCCGAGGCGGTCGGGCGCTTCCGCATCTCGGCGCGCCGGGGGGCGTTGGCGGCCTGACCCGCGGGCGTGCGCCCGCAGCCGGTGGATTTCGGTCAAAGCGTGAGCCGGTTCAGACCGTGGGGCCGGGCCGACGACCTATGCTGGGTCGTCGGCCACACAATGCCGGTCGATAAGCCCGGGAAATCGCCATGCTGTCTTTGACATCGATGCTCGGCCGGCTCCCGGTTGCGCGCAAGTTCCAGCTGATCGCCCTGCTCGCCCTTCTCGCCGCGGGGATTCCTGCGGCGCTCTACATCCAGAGCACCGCGTCGGCCGTCGATATCAGCGAAGCCGAGGTCGCGGGTGCCCAGCCGCTGGCAAAGATGCTTGATGTGTTGGTCGCCCTGCAGGAGGCTCGCGGCCGGCACGCGCTGGTACTCGCCGGTTTCGCCGAACAGCAAGTCGCGCTCGACACAGCGCTCGGCGATGCGAGCGCGCAGCGCGAAGAGTTGCTCGATCATCTTGGCGAGAGCGGAGATCGTTTCGCGGGCACGCGGGCGGGCCTCGAAGCGCTCGCTGCCGACGAGACGGCTCTTCGTGATGCGATCGCCGCCGGCACCCTCGACACGAGCGCCTCCTTCGAGCAGTTCACCGCGCTGATCCGCCGATACCACGCGGTCCTCGACGTGTTGCATGACGAATCGGCCTACACCTACACGCCGTTCGTCGACGTTTACCACATGCAGAACATTGTCGCGGTGACTGCGCCGCACGTGTTGGAGCTGCAGGGCCAGATGCGCACCCGCGCGCTGCACTACGCCATCGGCGGCAACGCTGATCCGCTCCTCGCGGGTCGCCTCCATGCGCTGCTGGCGCTCGAGGAGGACGCCATGTCCGTGAACGATCGCGAGTTGTCCAAGGTGCTCGGTCTGCGTGCCGATCTCGCCACTCGCTACGAAGCGGCTGAAGCCGACATCGAGGCCCGCCGCGCCATCGCCCGCGAGGCTCTTGAGGCGCAGCTGGGTGGTGCTCCGCCGCCCGCCGATGTGGTGGCGTATTTCGAACAGTTCACGGCGGCCATGGAGGCTCAGAAGGAATTTGCCGCGCTGGCGGCAACGGACATGAAGGCGCTCTCCGCCGAGAATCTCGGGGCGGCGGAGCGCGGCTTGGCCTTGGCCGCGATCGCCCTGGTCGCGCTGTTGGGCTTGATGGCGCTTGTGCTGTGGCGCATCGCGGCTTCCGTGAACCGCTCGGTGAACTACAGCGTCAAGGTCGCCGGCCGTATCGCCGAACTGACGCTGGACAACACCATCGATGCGAACACGCAGGATGAGTTGGGAGACCTGCTTCGGGCGCTGGGTCGCATGCAGGCGCGGCTGGCCGATCAGATCGCGCAGGAGCGGGTTATTGCCACGGAAAACGCCCGCGTCCGTAGCGCGCTCGACGTCGCCACCAGCGGCATGCTGATCGCCGACAACGATGGAACGATCGTTTACATGAATCCCGCCGTCCATCGCACCCTCAGCGACGGAGAGCCTGCGATGCGCGAGCGCCTGCCGAACTTCCGCGTTGACAAGGTCATGGGGAGTTCGTTCGACGTTTTCCATCGCGACCCCGCGCATCAGCGCGCCCTGATCGCTGGGCTGAAGACGACCCACAAAGCACGCTTGACCATTGGCGAAGCGCACTACGAGCTCGCCGCGACGCCGATGTTCGACGACAGCGGCGCGCGCATCGGCACAGCGCTGGAGTGGCAGGACCGCACCGCCGACACCCGCTTCCGCCATCAGTTGCGTAACGTGGCGCAGAAAGCCGCCGCGGGAATCCTCACCGTTCGCGTCGAAGTGGATACGGGCGAGGAGCGCTATCAGGAGCTCGCCCGCATCTTTAACTCGCTCATGGACCTCACCGCGCAGGCCATCGATGAGGTGCAGCGCACCATGGCTGCGATGGCGAACGGCGACCTGACGGTGCGCTCGCGGGCGCAGATGCTCGGCAGCTTTGGCCAGCTCAACGGGAACGCCAATGCAACGGCGGATGCGCTGGCGGAGGCCATAGGCAACGTCCAGAGGGCTGTAGGCGCCATCAGCGACGCGGCCGCGGAAATCGCCTCCGGCAACATGGATCTTTCCAAGCGCACCGAGCAGGCGGCCGCGAACATCGAAGAGACCGCGGCGGCGATGGAAGAGATGACGGCGACCATCAAGCAGAGCGTCGAGCATGCTCAGCAGGCCAAGCAGATCGCCACGCGCGCCGCCGAAGTGGCCGGTGATGGTGGACAGGCCGTCGAGGCCGTGGTCCGCGTGATGCGCGACATCGAGGACAGCTCGCGCCGCATGGCCGACATCACGACGACCATCGATGGCATCGCGTTCCAAACCAACATCTTGGCGTTGAATGCGGCCGTGGAGGCGGCGCGCGCCGGGGAACAGGGACGCGGGTTCGCCGTCGTCGCGGCCGAAGTGCGCGCGCTGGCGCAGCGCTCGGCCACGGCCGCGAAGGAGATCGCTCAGCTCATCAACGCGTCGGTGACCAAGATCGCCGAAGGCGCGAACGTCGCCCAGCGCGCCGGGCGCACCATGAGCGATATCGTCGGTTCGTCGCAGAAGGTGGCCGACATCATTGGTGAGATCACCGCGGCCAGCGTCGAGCAGGCCAAGGGCCTCGGCGAGGTGAACAACGCCGTCACCCAGATGGACCAGTCGACGCAGGCCAACTCCGCCCTCGTGGAGGAAATGGCCGCATCGGCCCAGTCGATGAGCGACCAGGCGCAGCAGCTGTCGGAGATCGCATCGCGTTTTGTGCTCCCGACGCAGCGCGATCGGTAGGCTGTCGAGAGGGGCGGCGGCGGGGTGGATCCGCTGATCCCTGGGATACCCGGCACGGTTTGACGGCGATTGACAAACTCGTTATGCGCAACCGCCGCGGTTGAGGCATCATAGAAACGTTCCAGCCATATTCCAGCGCCGGGGGGCGTGGCAGCCGCGCGAGAGCGTCGCAGCCAGGAGGGCCGGAACGTAAGCCAGGAGTTCCGGGGGGAGCTCCTGGCTTTTTTTTGCCCGCGTTCCGCTCAGTCCGGTAGGCGAGCCCAGACGTCCCGGATCCTGGCCGCCAACCCGGTCGGATCGAAAGGCTTGGCAATCACATCGACGGCGCCGAGGGCGGTGAAGCCGTCCCGGTCTCCGGGCGACGCGTACCCGGTCACGAAGACCACCGGGATCGGCGCGAGCGACGGGTCGGCACGCAGCAGGGCCATCGTGCTCGGGCCGTCGATGCCGGCCATGGACGCATCCAGCAGGATCAGGTCAGGGCGCTCGCCGCGGGCGGCGGCCACGGCTTCTTCGCCATCCGCGGCGAGGGTGACCCGCCATCCGCCCACGGTGCCCAGCGCGATCTCGAGGATCATGCGCATGTCGGCGTCGTCGTCGGCGCAGAGGATGTGCTGGAGCGGGCGTCGGTTCACGTCGGGGCGTCCATTGGGCCAGGGGCGTCCATGGGAGATTGTAGGACGCCGAGCGCCTGGTCGAGCGCCGTCGCTTCTCCCTGCACCGGCGCCGACGGGTCCTTCGCGACCCGCTCGAGACGCGCGGCCGCGGCGCTGACGGCGTCGAATCCGAAGGTTCCGGCGCTTCCCTTCAGCCGATGGGCGAGCTGCAGCAGCGCGTCGCGCCCCTGGCCCGCGGCGGCGGCGGCGAGGGCGGCGGCGAGGGCCGCGCGCTCATCGACGGCGGTTGCCACAAAGCGCTGGCGGATCCGCACCATCGCCGCGGCCAACGGGTCGCTGGGTGCGGCCTGCTGCAGCGTCGCCGGTTCGGGGGGAGGGGCTGCCGCGGCGTCGGCCCGCGCCAGGTGCTTCTCCAGCACCGCATGGAGCGCGCCGGTGTCGACCGGCTTGGCGAGGGCGCCGTCGCAGCCGACGGCCATGAATCCCGCCACATCGTCCTCCATCACGTCGGCGCTGCACGCATAGACCGGCAGGCGATGGCCATCGGCTCGAAGCCGCGCGACCGCGTCCCGGCCGTCCATCACCGGCATGTGCATGTCCATCAGCACGAGATCCGGCGCGGCGTCGGCCACGCGCTCCAGCGCCTCCCGCCCATTGGACGCCTCCACGACCTCGGCGCCGGTCGCCTCGATGCGCGATCGGAGCAGCACTCGCAGGTCCTCGACGTCGTCTGCGACGAGGACGCGGCCGCGCAGTCGTGGCGTTTCCTGCGGCGTCACCACATCGGTGGCGGGCAGGGCGTCGCCCGTCTCGAGCCAAGGCGTGGTGCTGCCGATCGGCAGCGTGAGCAAAAAGCGGCTGCCCGTGCCCGGCGTGCTGCTGGCCGTCAGGTCGCCGCCCATCTGCCTCGCCAACTGGCGCGAGATGTACAGGCCCAGCCCGGTGCCGCCGAAGCGGCGCGTGGTCGACTCGTCGGCCTGCTCGAATCGCTGGAATACCCGCTCGCACTGCGTGGCGTCCATGCCGATTCCGGTGTCTTCGACCTCCACCGACCAGCGCGCGCTGGCGGCCTCGGCGCGGACGCGCACGGCGACGAAGCCGTGGGGCGTGAACTTGATGGCGTTGCTCAGGAGGTTGAGCAGGACCTGCTTCAAGCGCAGCGGATCGGCCAACACCTGCGCGGGCAGCGGCCAGTGGGCCGAGAGCAGCAGCTGGAGGTTCTTCTCGACGGCGCGTGGACGAAGCAGCTCGATGGCTTCGCCGATCAGCGGCAGCGGCGCGATCCTCTGGTGCTGGACGCGCAGCTGGCCGGCTTCGATCTTGCTGGCATCCAGCACGTCGTTGACGATCTCCAGCAGGTGGCGGCCGTTGCGCACCACCGTTTGCAGGCAGCGGCGCATCTCGCCGGCCTGCGCTTCCGGGCGAAGGCCCTGCTCGGAGTACCCGAGGATGGCCGCCAGCGGCGTTCGCAGCTCATGGCTCATGTTGGCGAGGAAGCTGGACTTCGCCGCCGCGAGGTGCTCCGCGCGCGACAGGGCCTGGCGCAACTCCAGCGTGCGCTGCTCGACGCGCGCTTCCAGTTCACGGTTCAGCGCCTGCTGCCGGGCCGCCGCGTCGCTCAGCGCCGCATGCATCGACTGCAACCGAGCCTCGGTGGCCTCGAAGTCGCGGATGAGTTCCGAAAGCTCGGCGCTGCTGGCCTCGATCGACGCGGGGAAACGCCGGTCGGCGAACGACGGGTCGAGGTTCCGCAGGCGTTCCACGACCTGTCCGAGGCCGCGCACATGGCTGTCGGCGAAGCGACGGGAGAGCCGCTGCACGCCCAGGATGATGGCGAGCACCAGCGCGGCGGCGAGCAGGGAGCGCAGCGTCTGCCGCCGCTCGAGCGGGCGCAGCGGCTGCAGGACGCGCACCGTCCAGCCGATGCCCTCCACGTCGTGCGTTGCCACGAGGAACTGTCGCTCGGTGTCGAACACCACCTTGGGCGCGGCGTAGGTGCGCTCCGCCCACCAGGGCTGGGCGGCACGTCCTTCGAGGCGGGTCCGCGCGACCGACGCGCCCGCCTTCACCGGAAGGTCGGGAAGGCTGGACATCACGATCTGCCCGACCGCGTCGCTCACGGCGTAACGGAGGTCGGCGACATCGAGCCGGGTCCGCTCTTCGCGCACCAGTTGTCCGAGCGCGAGCGAGCCCTGCAACACCCCGTCGGCGGCGCCGTCGGCGGCGCGGATCGGCGCCGCCACCGCGACGATGAGATCACTGCCGATGCCGCGCCCGCGGAACACCGGCGAGACCGTGGGTTGGTTGCGACGCAGGGTTTCTCGGAAGTAGTCGCGGTCCGAGACGTCACTGGTTCTCGGTCGCGGCGATTCGCCGCGCAGCATCGAGTACTGCACGCGGCCGACGCCGTCGGTGCCGAGCAGCGACAGGAACCCCGGGTGCACGGACGCGACCTGTTGCAGCACCGGCGCGAGCCCCAGCGCGGGCACGGTGAGTGCGGCCTGCGCCACGGCGTCGCGATGCCGGCGGACTTCCTCGGCCGTGCCTACCGCCAGCTGCTCGGCCTTGCCGTCGATGAAGAACGCCGTGCGCTGCAGGTCGAGCTGGTGACCCCATTGCACCAGCAGCACGATGACGACGGTTGCCGGCGCCGCCATCAGCGTGGACAGCTGTACCGACAGCTGCAGCGCCATGGGCTGCCCCGCCCGCTGTCGCCGCGAGCGGGTGACGCCGGCGAGCTGCCTTCCGCCGATGATCGATGTCGCGCCGGTGGCCAGCACGACGGCGATGCCGCCAAGCCAAAGCAGTCCGTCGTCGGCGCCACGCGGCAGGGTGATCCAGGCGACGACGGGCAGCAGCGGCAGCCAGACGCGCCACCACAGGGCAAAGGGGCTCCAAGGGCGTTGCGCCCAGTGCGCGACGAGCACGCACTCGAGCAGCGCCAGGGCGATCCACTCCGCACTCCCCGTGATGCCGCTCGCACAGAGGGCCACCGGCAGGCTCAAGCGCAGCCCGAAACGCAGCGCGACCGCGACCGCCGCCATGTTGCCGACGAGGAAGGGCGTGCTGCCCGGCAGCTGCAGCGCGAGGCTGTTCGCGATGCAGGCGAGCAGGGTGAACTGCAGCAGGACGATCCAGCGTCCGCGCCAATCGACGCCGTGCCGCTCCGCGGGCGCGGGTGCAGATCCGCTTGAGGGTTCCGGTCGAGCAGTCGGCACCGTGGGTCGTCCGCGGCCTCGGGTCCACGGACGATATCAGGGGGCCGACGGCGTCCGCTTACTCGACGCGTTCCTCGACGACGGGCATTTCCCGGGGCTCCTCGCGGGGCTCGAAGCGGGGCTCCTCGCGGGGCTCGAAGCGGGGCTCCTCGCGGGGCTCGAAGCGGGGCTCCTCGCGGGGCTCGAAGCGGGGCTCCTCGC